>JAYVXL010000235.1:0-7280 GCA_043785185.1 Myxococcales bacterium | reverse complement strand
CGGCGGTCACCTGGAGCGCCGACCTCGAGCGGGTGCGTGTGCGCCTCGTCGCGGGCACCGAGCCTCCGCCTCCACCGGTCAGCGCGAGACCTGGTGCTTCCCGGTGATGTCGGTCGAGTCGATGTACTTGGTCGAGCCGGTGACGACGAGGCGGTAGGTCGGGAACGCCGCGTTGGTGCTCTTCGCGGTGACCTTCACCGTGAGCTGCTCGCCGGCCGCGACCTTGATCTGCGCGAAGTCGATGTAGTGGCCCACCGGCGCGGGCACCGCCCACAGGCCGAGCTGCTCGGCGCCGTCCGAGCTCGACGTCGCCAGCACGCGGCCGTCCGCCCCCGCCACCGTGAAGTCGAAATCCGACAGCGCGTTCTCCGGTACGAGCACCATCGTGACGAACTGCGCCGCGGCCGACGTCAGCTTGTACGCGTCGGTCTCGTGGCCGGCGTTGTCGATCGAGCCCATGACGAGGAAGGACGTGTCGTTGTCGGTCATGCGCTTGGCGAACGCCTCGGTGTACTTCTCGACGAGCTCGTAGGTGCGCGTGGCGCCGGCGTAGGGGACCTCGACGGTGCGGACGACCGCGCGTCCGTCGTGGTAGGCGCCGTTCGCGTCGGCCGCGAAGCCGTGCGCGCCGATGGGCCCAAGCGGGCCGAGCGGGCCGAGCGGGCCGAGCGGGCCGAGCGGACCGAGCGCGGTGAAGACGCCGCCCGCCTGCAGCTGCTTGCACCAGTCGTTGATCGACGGGAGCGTCGTGCCGTACGCCTGGGCGCTGAGCGGACCGCGCGGGCCGAGCGGGCCTGCCTCGCTGAGGGGGCCGCCGTCGGTCGTCATCTTTTTCGACCACGCGCTCCAGTCGCCGGCCGCGTGCATCCAGGCCGAGGCGTTCCACGAGTTGTCGCCGACGGGGCCGAGCGCGCCGAGAGGCCCCCAGGCGCCGAGCGGGCCGGCCGCGCCGAGCGCGCTGTCCGGCGAGAGGTACGACGCCGGCGTGTGGCCGGGGTCGGCCGTGCGGACGGCCGGGGCGACCGACGAGAGGCTCCCGTGCAGGGCTTCGACCGTCGAGGCGGTCAGGACCAGGTGGTCCGACGAGGTGACCGCGTCCTCCTCGCTGCTCGCGGCGTCGCCCATAGGGGCGGCGCAGCCGGTCGCGGCGGCGGCGGTGAAGGAGACGGCGAAGACGAAGACGGTGGCGGGATTGAACATGGCGGGGACCTCGTGAGGGCCCCTTGAGCAACCTCCCTGCCACTCGAAATTGATTCACAAAGTCATATACATACTTCTTGTGTGTCCGATTTTTAGGACACCGGTAGGCCCTCGATCCCTTCAAACTGTCAGGTTCCGATGGAATCGCCTCCGTGTGCGAGCCTCCCTCGCGCGTAGGATGCGCGCGATGCACGTTCCCGGCGCCACGCTCGCTCGGCGGCTCGCGCCGCTCGTGCTGCTCGTCGCGGCCGCCGCAAGCTGCGCGCCGGCGCGCGCGCCCGGGCCGTGCCCCGTCGCGCCGGAGACCGCGGAGGACTGCCCGTGGGCGGCCCTCGGGCGGGCGCTCGCGGCCGGCGACGGGGCGTCCCTCGCGGCGCTCGCCCCTGACCTCGCCGCGGCGGCGGAGGCCGACGCGGCGAGCCCTGAGCTCCTCGCGCTGTGGGGCCAGAGCTCGAACTTCGACGAGGTCGCGCGCGCGGAGATCGTGCCTGCCGGCGTCCTCGACGCGCTCAACGCGCGCGCCCACGTCGCGCCGCGCGATGGCGCGCGCACCCACGCTGGCGTCGAGCACACGTACGGCTACCTCTTGAGCACGCTGCGCACGCCCTTCGGCTTCAAGCGCGCGCGCTGGGTGCGGCGCGAGCTCGAGCTCGGCTTCGCGCTCGCCCCGGGAGCGCTCGGGCCGTCGCCCAAGGCCGGCACGCTCTTGTCGAACGTGACGTATTTCGCCGGGCGGATCGCCCTTCGCGGCGACGCGCGCGCCCGCGCCGCGCTCGATCGTGCCGCGTCGTCGGTCGAGCCGTCGCTCGCGCGCGTGCCCTACGAGCAGCTCGCGTCGACGCGCCTCACGGAGTCGCTCGCCCTCTCGGGCCGCACCGTGGTCCTGCGCACCGACTTCGTCCCGTTCCCGCGCGCGGTGCCCGGCAGCGCGCCCACGCACTTGCTCGTCTACTCCGTCGCCGACTCGAGCGAGGCGGGCGCGAAGCTCGTGACCGCGTTCCCGGTGACCACGGCGTTCGTCCAGCAGGCGCTCGACCCGAGCCAGCTCGGCGAGGCGATGCCGATCACGACGCGCTACAACGCCTACGTCGACGGCGTCACGGGCCAGGTGCCCGCGCTTCGGGGCCGCCGCGGCGCTGACGGACCGGCGCCACCCTCCTGACGCGGACGGTAGGCGCCGCCCTTCAGAGGTGCGTCGTCGGGGGTCGCGGCGAAGGCGCGATCGGGGCTTGCGCGTGCGCGGCCGGCGGGGGCCGCGGGGCTTCGTCTGCGGCGGCCGCAGGCATGGGCGCCTCGACCGCGGGCTCGGCCGACGCCGTCAGCTCGAACGTCGCGAACGCCGCGCCGACCACCACGAGGGCGCCGAGCGCGACGCGTCGAAGCAGCACCTGCACCTCAGAGCTCATGAGCCGAGTCCTCCATGCCGCCCACCACTGCATCGGGCGTTCCACCCAGATTCGCGGCAATTTTTCGGTGCAGCGGGGCGAGGCGCGTCAAGACGCCTCGCGCGCGTTGGCGGCCGGGACGGCCCGACCGCGCGACGGACCGAACGGTTCAGATGTCGAAGTACAGGAAGAACTCGTGCGGCACGGGGCGCATGCGGATCGGGTTGAGCTCGCGCGTCTTCTTGTAGTCGACCCACTCGTGGAGCGCGTCCTTCGTGAAGACGTCGCCGCGCATGAGGTACTCGTTGTCTTTCTCGAGCGCGTCGAGCGCCTCCTCGAGGCTGCCCGGCATGTGCGGGACGTCCTTCAGCTCCTCGGGGCTGAGCGCGTAGATGTCCTTGTCGAGCGGATCGCCCGGATCGATTTTGTTCTGGATGCCGTCGAGGCCGGCCATCAGCATCGCGCTGAACGCGAGGTACGGGTTGCAGCTCGGGTCGGGGAAACGGACCTCGATGCGGCGCGTCTTGGGCGACGGCCCCGTGATCGGGATGCGCACGCTCGCCGAGCGGTTGCGGCTCGAGTACGCGAGGTTGACGGGCGCCTCGAAGCCCGGCACGAGGCGCCGGTAGCTGTTCGTCGTCGGGTTGGTGAGCGCGGCGAGCGACTTGGCGTGCTTGATGATGCCGCCGATGTAGTGGAGCGCCATCTCGCTGAGGCCCGCGTACCCGTCGCCGCCGAAGAGGGGCTTGCCCTCCTTCCAAATCGACTGGTGGCAGTGCATGCCCGAGCCGTTGTCGCCGAACAGCGGCTTCGGCATGAACGTCACGGTCTTGCCGTTTTTCCGCGCGATGTTCTTGATGACGTACTTGAACCACATCAGCTGGTCGGCGCACGGGAGCAGGCGCCCGAACTTCATGCCGATCTCGCACTGGCCGCCGCTCGCGACCTCGTGGTGGCCGACCTCGACCTCGATGCCGCTCGCCTCGAGCGCGAGCATCATCTCCTGACGCAGATTGGCGAGCGTGTCGGTCGGCGGGACGGGGAAGTAACCTTCCTTGTGGCGCGTCTTGTACCCGAGGTTCGGGAACTCCTCGCGCCCGCTGTTCCACGCGCCCTCCGCGCTATCGAGGAAGTAGTAGCCGGCGTTCGGCTGCGAGTGATCGAAGCGCACGTCGTCGAACACGAAGAACTCGGCCTCGGGGCCGAAGAAGCACGTGTCGCCGATGCCGGTCTGACGCAGGTACGCCTCGGCCTTCTTCGCGATGTGCCGCGGATCGCGCGAGTACGGCTGCTTGGTGATCGGATCGAAGACCGAGCACGTCAAAGACAACGTCGCGTTGGCGAAGAACGGATCGAGCTTCGCCGTCTCCGGATCCGGGATCATGATCATGTCCGACGCGTTGATCGGCTGCCAGCCGCGGACGGACGAGCCGTCGAACGCGAGGCCGTCCTCGAACAGGGCGTCGTCCAGGCGGTGCGCGGGGATCGTCGTGTGCTGCCACACTCCCGGGAAGTCGATGAACTTGAGATCGACGAATTTTACTTCGCTCTTCTGCGCGAGCTCCAGGACGTCTTTGACCTTCATTTGACCTCTCCGTGAATCGCCTTGTGACGGCGGCGAGCGAGCGAGCTACGCGCCTCAGATCGCGTCCTTGCCGCGCTCGCCGGTTCGAATGCGTACCGCTTCCTCGATGGGGGTGACGAAGATCTTTCCGTCGCCGATGCGCCCGGTCTTCGCGCTCTTCTCGATGGCGTCGAGCACGTCGTGCACGAGGCCGTCGTCGACCACGATCTCGATCTTCACCTTCGGCACGAAGTCGACCACGTACGCGGAGCCGCGGTAGACCTCCTTCTTGCCGCCGGTGCGGCCGAAGCCCTTCACCTCGGTGACGGTCATGCCTTGCACGCCGACCTCGGACAGGGCGTCCTTCACCTCGTCCAGCTTGAACGGCTTGATGATGGCCTCGATCTTTTTCATGGGCGCGGGATGGACCCTAGCCGCGCCGGGTTTCGGGATTGTTTCGTCGCGCCCGCGCGCGCGTGGAAAGTCGCGCCGCAGCGCGTCACCCGCGCGCCGCGCTCACTCGTACATCACGTACTCGGGCAGCGGCGTGAGCGCGAGGACCTCTTCGGGCTTCATCAGCGTGCCGCCGTTCGTCGTGTCCTCGTCGTAGAAGAGCTTGAAGCCCGCGTGGACGACGGCGGGCATCGTCTTCACGAGGAATTTGTACGTGTTGATCTTCGCCCCCTTCGGGCCGAAGCCGTCGACGCTCTTCACGAGGACGACGCCCGGGTGCGCGGCGAGGACCTCCTCGTCCTTCAGCACCCAGCCGTTCATCTGGTGGAAGACGAGCACCTTCTCGGGCAGATCGAGCTCCTTGACGATCTTCGCCATCAGCTCGCCGACCTCGTTGATCGTCGCGCCCGACGCTTGGCCGTAATAGACGCCGGGCTTCTGCTTCGGCTTCATCGCCCACTCCGGGTCGAGCGCGATGCCGACGTCGGGCTCGCGCAGGTACCGCTCGAAGTGGCGCACCTCCGTCATGAAGTCGCTCTGGCCGGGCTGGATGTTGAGGAGGAGCAGCCCCTTCGCGGCGCGCGCGGCGGCGAGGTACTCGTCGACGACCGAGTCCGCGACGCGATGTCGCCACTTGCCGTCCGGCCCCGGCGCGCCCTGCACGACGACGGCGATCAGCTCGAACAGCGGCAGCACCTTGCGCTCTTGCGCGTACTTCGCCGCGAGCGACTGGATGGCCTTGGTCCTCGCGCCGAGATCGCCCGCGAGGCGGCCGAGCGCCGGCGCGCCGGGCGTGCCGCAGTAGCCGACGAGCCGGTGGGCGGGGAAGATCTCGCGGCCGCCTTGGGGCAGCTCCGGGCCGCGCGGCGCAGGGGGAGGCTCGGGCGGCGGCGCGCTCGGCGTCGACGTCGCGGCGGTCGCCGCAGTCGCCGTCGTCGCTTGGGTCGGTTCGGAGGGGGCCGTCGGGGCCGCCGTCGCGGTCGGGGCGACAGGGGCGAGCGGGCGCGCGCAGGCGATCAGGAGAGGAAGGGCCACGGGGAGCGCTCGGCGGAAGAGGTGCACGGGCCCATTATGCCGGCATCGCGCCCCAGGAGTGGAAGCCAAGTGAGAATGCGATAAGACGAGGGGCAAGCCAATGGTCGCCCCCGCGCTGCACGTCCTCCGCCCGCCGCCGACGAAAGGGCACGCGTCGGTCGTGCACCTGCCGCGCCACTGGTTCATCTTGGCGACGAGCGCGGAGCTCGGGAAAAAGCCGCTCGCGCGCACGCTTCAAGGCACGCCGCTCGTCCTCTTCCGGGACGGCGAAGGAAAGCCCGGCGCGCTCCTCGATCGCTGCCCGCACCGAAACGTGCCGCTCTCGGCGGGCAGCGTGGCCGAAGGGCAGCTGCAGTGCCGCTACCACGGCTGGCGCTTCGACACGGGCGGCGCGTGCCGGCACATCCCGAGCCTCATCGGTGAGCCCGACGCGAAGGCGCGCCACGCGCAGAGCTTCCCGACGGTCGAGCAGGACGGCTTCGTCTGGGTGTACTCGAGCGCGCGCGCGCCGGGCGAGGCGCCGCCGTCGACGCTCCCGTACCGCTTCACGAAGGCCGGCGCGCCCGGCTACACGACGGTGCGCCAGGTCGTCGAGTCGCCGGCGACGCTGCACGCGACGATCGAGAACGCGCTCGACGTCCCGCACACGGCGTTCCTCCACAAAGGCCTCTTCCGCACCAAGAGCCGCAACATCACGATCGAGGCGCACGTCACGCGCACCGCCGATCGCGTCGTCGCCGAGTATTTGGGCGAGCCGCGTCCGCCCGGCGTCGTCGCGCGCATCCTGTCGCCGTCGGGCGGGACGGTGACGCACTTCGACCGTTTCCTCCTGCCGTCGATCGCCGAGGTCGAGTACTCCATCGGCACCGAGAATCACATCCTCGTCGCCTCGGCGATGACGCCGGTGAGCGACTTCGTCACGCGCATCTTCGCGGTCGTGAGCTTCAAGCTGCGCATTCCGGGCGCGCTCATCCGGCCGTTCCTCCACCCGCTCGCGCTCGCCATCTTCAAGCAGGACGCGGAGATCCTGAAGCTGCAGACGGACACCATCCAAGCGTTCGGCGGCGAGCAGTTCGCGTCGACGGAGATCGACGTGCTCGGCCGCCACATCTGGCGCCTCCTCAAGGCCGCCGAGCGAGGCGAGCCGAGCGACGCGGGCGAGCCCCACGACGCGACGCACGAAGAGCGCATCCCGCTCGTCGTGTGAGGGCTCGGCTCAGATGGCGGCGCCGCCCCCGCTGCTGCCGGCCGCGGCGAGCGTGAGCAGCGACGCGACGCGCTTGGCGAAGCGCGCCGGGTCCTCGAGCTGGCCGCCCTCCGCGAGGACAGACTGCTCGAAGAGGACCTCGATCCACTCGTCGATGCGCGGCGCCTGCGCGTCGCGCGCGACGAGATCGGCGAGGCTCTTGATCACCGGGTGCGAGGGGTTCACCTCGAACGTGCGCTTGGGCTGCGGCATCCCCTTGCCGCGCTCGCGCAGCAGGCGATCGAGGTGCGGAGACGCCACGCCGTCGGCGATCGTGAGGCAGCACGGCGACTCGGTCAGGCGGTGCGAGACCTTCACCTCGCGCACGTGCGCCTCGAGCACCTTCTGGATGCGCGCGGTCAGCGGCGCGAGGCCGGCGGCCTGCGTCTCGCTCTCC
>JAYVXL010000234.1:0-2176 GCA_043785185.1 Myxococcales bacterium | reverse complement strand
CGTCGCCGCGCCCGCGTCGGCGGGGTTCGTGAAGGGTCCGCCCCCGACGCCTCCGTCTTCACCCGCGACCGACGGCACGGCATCGGCGGCGCCGCCGCCTGGGGCGCCGTAGGTCGACTCCGAGGACGACACGCCCAGGCCGCCGCAGCCGACCGCCGCCCCGGCGGCGGAGGCCACCAAGAGGAGGACGGGCAGTGCGGTGCGCCAGAACGACATGATTCGAGGGGACCTCTGAAGAGTAGGACGCTTTTCGCCGGGCTCGGCAATTCGTGGCGTTTTTTAGAGCGCGCCCTCTCCTGATACACGTCGCGTGCCGATCAACCGGTTTCCGGAATGATTGACCATTTCGGCGGGCCACCTCCCCCGCACCGGCCCCGCCATGGCGCCCGTGTCGCGCTGCGCCGCACGCCCGGTGGGCCGCGCGGCACGACTCGGCGCGCGGGATCGCTTACGGGGACTCGAGCTCGTGCACGACCGAGTTGCCGGCGGCGTCGAACGCGCGGAGCGCGACGATGTGGGAGCCCGGTGGGACGACCGCGCTCACGTCGGCGTCGAGCGCCTCGTCCGCGCTGTCGAACACGCCGTCCGCCGGCGCGAGCGGGCGCCACTCCACCTTGCCGTCGATCGCGATCTCGAACCGCGCGATCGGCCCGACGCCGTCCACGGCGCGCGCCTTGAGCCTTCGGCCGGCCAGCACCACGCCGCTCAGGACCGGCGGCGTGTTGTCGACGAGCACGAGCGGCGACTCGAGGACGTGCCTCTGCACCTGATCGGGCGGGTTCGACGGCTCGTCGCTCGCCTCGACGCGCACGCGGTACTTTCCCTCGGGCAAGGCCTGGGTGTCCCAGTCGAGCTCGCTCTTGGTGAGGACCTCCTCGCTCTTGAGCGCGTCGCGCCAGAGCTTCTGACCCTCGCGGCGGAACGCCACGCGGTAGCGGAGCGGATCGTTGTCGGGGTTGTCGACCTTCCACGAGACCTTTACGACGCTGTCGTGCTTCGGGGGCTCGCCGCCGCTCGCGGGGACGCCGCCGCCGCCGCCCTCGCGCGAGCCGCGGTGCGCCGCGGTGACCTCGGTGACGACGGGGCGCACGTTGTCGGTGACGAACGGCAGCGTGACGCCGCCGAGCGTCGCCTTCGGCTCGCGGCCCCAGCGCGCGCGCACCTGCACGAAGCGGCCGGGTTGCACCTGAACGATGCCGGGCGCCGTGATGGCCGTCGCCCAGCCGCTCCACGTCGCGTCGGGCGCTGCGGAGTTGCCGCTGCGGAGCGACATCTCGAGCACGCCGCTCGCGCGCCAGGACAGGACGCCGAACTTGGCGCGCAGACCCGCGTCGAGGACCTTGCTCGTCCACACCGCGTCGCTCCCGCCGCGCGCGATCACGCGGTGAAAGACGGCGGCGTCGCTCGTGGCGACGAACGCGCGGTTCTGCGAGACGTCGAGCGCGCCGACCTGGCGCTCGTCGGTGTCGGCCACGAGCGTGACGGCGTGCGCGTCGTTCACGGAGTAGACGCGCCCCTCGGCGCCCGTGCCCACGTAGGCGACGCCCGCGTCGTCGAGCGCGAGCGACATGTAGTGCATGTCGTCGTGGTGCATCATTTTCTCGGGGCGGCCCTGGCCGTCGAAGCGGACGAGCGTGCCTTTGCCGGGCTTGGCCTTCGACGCCGCGACCGGTCCCGGCAGCGTGCGCCCGACCGCCGGGCTCCTGCGTGGCGCGTCCGGCGGCTCGCCGTACTCATTGCCGATCGCCCAGACGACGCCCTTGCCCACGGCGACGGCCTTCACTTCTTCGCCGGGGAAGTCGTAGACGACGGTCGCGCGGCCCGGCGCGGTGATGCGATAGAGGAGGCCCTTGCCGCTCGAACCCGCGTACACGTCGCCGTTGTCGGCGACGGCGAGGGACACGAGGTGCGGCTCGTCGGCGTGGTAGTACACGCTCGCCTGGCCGCCCGGCTCGACGCGGAAGACGCGCCCCTCCGGGCCCACCGCCGCGTAGAACGACGCCTTGTCCTTGGCCATCGCCAGCGACCACACGTGGCTCGTATCGGGGAGCGTGACGAAGGCCTCCGCCTTGCCTTGGCTGCACTTCCAGATTTTGCCGTCGGGCATCGTCGCCGCGTAAATCGTGCCGCTCGCGGCCTGCACGAGGGACGTCACCGCGAGCGCCTTCGTGTCGCA
>JAYVXL010000233.1:0-7300 GCA_043785185.1 Myxococcales bacterium | reverse complement strand
GGTCGCTCGATCAGCTCGACGCAGAGTTCCAGAAAGGTACGATCGACGAGCGCACCCTCGTTCGCCAAGGCGTCGCGCCGTGGTCGACGCTCGGCGAGCTCCTCGGCCTCGACGACGCCCCGCCCGCGCCGCCGGTCCTGCACCCGCAGATGTTTCGTGTGCCGGACGCCGAGCAGGTGCCGTCGTCGCTGTCGCCGTTCCTCCTCCCGAGCGCGCCGCCGCCGCCGGTCGTCACGAGCCTCGAGGACGAGATCGATTTTGCTCCGCGCCGCTCGCGCAAGGGGCTCGTCCTTGGCGTGATGGTCGCCGCGCTCGCCGTCTGCGGCGGCGTCTTCGCGTTCACGGGCGCCGGCGCGTCGCCCGCCGCGGCGAGCGCCGCGCAAGAGGTCGCGCCGCTCCCGAAGCCCGTCGCCGCACCGCCGCCGCCCGCGCCCGCGCCTGCCGCGACGCAGCTCGACCTGCCGAAGGGCGCGCCGCTGACGGACTTGCAGCGGAAGGCGCTCCTCGAGGCCGACAAGAATCGCGAGAAGGCGTCCAAGGACGCAAAAGAGAAGCGCGCGAAGCTGGCGCCCCGCAAGGGCGCGCCGAAGAGCGCCAGCCCTTTCCACAAGGGCGGCAACAAGAGCGACCCGCTGAACAGCGCGCTCTGAGGCCTTGCTCGTTCCGGCGGAGGTCGCGCGTCAGCTTCGTGCGCCGCCCTCGTCCGGCCTGAGCCGGAAGATGACGAGCTTGCGCATCGGATAGGCAAAGGCCACAAACACTACGAACGTCCCGAGGAAGCTCACGAGCTCCTGCGGCACCGCCGTGATGCGCGGCGATAGGAAGCGGAAGAGGCTCCAGTTGATGAGGAGCGCGATCGCCTCGCAGGCGACGAACAGGCGCGCCTGCCGCGTCAGCTTGCCGCGCTGCGCGCGGAAGGTGAAGGAGCGGTTGCCGAAGAACTGAAACGACGCGCCCGCGAGCAGCGCCGGCACCCGCGCGGCGGTGGGCGCGAGGCCGACCAAATGGATGGAGGTCGTGAGGACCGACACATCGACCAGCGTGGCCCCGCTGCCGACGACGAGCGCGCGGCCGAAACGGAGCGCGCGCTGCGCGAGCGGCTCGCCCGCGCCCGCGGCCGGCGGCGTCGTCTTCTCCTGATCGACCGGCGCCACCGGTCGAGGATAGCGCGCCGCGGGAACAGAGCTAGGATCGTTCCTGTTCGTCGTGCGTAGTACGTGGACGAACGTGGACGAACGTAGACGAACGTGGATGAGCACCGGCGCGAGCCGTGAACCTGAACACCCGAGGCGGTCATGAGCGCACGCGAGCGAATCGAAGGGTTGACGAACAGCTGGTACGGCTTCGATCTCGCCGCGGGCGCCGTCGCGCTCCTCGAGAGCGGCCTGGGCTTCTTCTCGCTCCTGCGCGCGGCGGCGGCGGTCCTCTTCGGCTTCGCAGTGACCTGGTTCTTCGGGCGGCGGCTGCTGGCGAAGTCGAGCGCGATGCGCCTCCTGCTCGTCATCGTCTCGGGCATCGGCGTCGTCGTGGGCGCGCTCGGCACGGCGCGCCTCGGGTGGGCTTTCTTGAGCGACTGGTCGATCGCGCTGCTCGTTCAGACGGCGTTCACCGGCACGACGGCGTGGATGTACCTGAAGTCGCTTCGCGTGCTGACGGGCAGCCAGGTCAAGGCGTACTTCGACTGACGAGATCGAGCGCGGCCGCGGCGAGCGCGGCGGCCGCGACGAGACCCGCGGCGACGAGCCCTTCGCCCCAGCCGAACGTGCTGCCCGCCGCGCGCGTGGCCCCATCCGCCGCGCGCGCGCCGAGGCGCGGGAACGTGACGGCTTGCAACCGCCCGGCCTCCGCGTCGAGGAGCAGCACGCCGTCGACGTCGAACGCGACGCGGTACTCGAGCAGCTGACGGCGCGTCGCGGTCGTCGCGATGCGCGGCGCGACGGCGCCGGTCTTCACCTCGACGACGAACGTGAGGCCGCCCTTTCGCACGACATAGTCGGCGCGGACGCCGGCGAGCGTCTCCTCGTCATCGACGCGCACGGCGTACGTCGCCGCGACCTGCGCGCCGACGATCGCGTAGCCGCGCGCCTCGAGCAGCGCCGCCGCCTCCGCCTCGCCGACACCGGCGCGCGCCACACGCGCAAGGATTAGGCGGCGACGCGACGCGCGCACCCACGCGCCGCGCGCGGCTTGCAGCACCGCGAGCGCGAGCGCCGCCGCGAGGGCGATCATGAGGAGCTCGCGCGAAACCGCGGGCATGCCCGTTCATCGCACCGCGCGCGCGCACGGGCCAACATCCCCGCGCCAGAACAGCATCGGTGGCGGCGACGCCCTCACGCCGTCAGGCGGTCACGCCATCACGCCATCGCGCATTCACGCCATCGCGCGCCATCACGCCGTCAAGACTGCGCCTCAGTACGGCGGCGTCGTGCCGGAGTCCTGCGCCTGCGCAGGGCACGCGTTGCCCGACCACTGGAAGCACACGTGCGTCGAGTCGCAGCAGTTCAAGCCGTTGGTCACCGGCGCGCACCACCGCTGGCAGTCGTTGTCCGACTGGCAAGCCTGCGCGCACGCGGCGCCGTCGCGCCCGACCGCGCCGCCGTCGTTGCCGCCGGAGCTGCTGCCGCCGGAGCTGCTGCCGCTGCTGCCGCCGGAGCTGCTGCCGCCGGAGCTGCCGCTGCTGCCGCTGCTGCCGCTGCTGCTTGACGCGTCCGGAACGTCGCCGCCGGGCCCGTCGCCGCTCGGCGAGGTCGAGCCGCAGCCATAGGCTGCCATGGCGAACGAAGCGAGGAGCGCACCCGACAAGGCAACGGCGGTTTTCACGAGGGTTTACTTACCGCATGAGCCTTCCTCGACTAAGAGAAACCAGGATCACGAGACCGGAGAGAGACACTGGCCTCTGGAACCCGAGAGATGACCGCGCCCGCATCCTCACGCCCGCCCGGGAAACTCGCACGATTTCGGTCTTTTTCGCCGATCTGGCTCGTCCTGGCGCTTGGGGTCGTTCTTTTTCAGCCC
This sequence comes from Myxococcales bacterium, assembly GCA_043785185.1. Lineage (GTDB taxonomy): Bacteria > Myxococcota_A > Polyangia > Polyangiales > Polyangiaceae > JANYHK01. Next base: position 4,285 of record JAYVXL010000233.1, on the reverse strand, counting down.
GGGCTCCGTTCGCCGCTCATGTTGGATGATTACATCCAAGCTGCAATGGTCGACGGGACGTACGGTCCGCCGCGCGGTCCGTTCGACCTCTACGACTTCGTCGGCGACGGCGAAGCGCCTCGACTCGTCGAACGCGGGTTCCTCCCGTGGTGGTCGCACCCCTCGCTGAAGATCCGCTTCTTGCGGCCGCTCTCGAGCGCGCTGCGGTGGGCCGACCAGCGCGTGCTGGGCCGAAGCGCCGCGCTCTTGCACGCGCATTCGCTCGCGTGGTGGGTGCTCACGGTGCTCGCGGCGCGCGCGCTCTTCGCGCGCATCCTCGCGCCGCGGCCGCGCGCCATCGCGATCGCCATCTTCGCGCTCGCGCCGTGCCACGTGCTGCCCCTCGCGTGGATCGCCAACCGCGAGGTCCTCCTGTCGCTGGCGTTCGGCACGCTCGGCCTCGCCGCGTACGCGCGCTGGCGCGACGAGCGGCGCGCCAAGGACGCCCTCGTCGCCTTCGCGGCGTTCGGGCTCGCGGTCCTCGCGGGCGAATACGGGCTCGGCTTCGGCGGCTACGTCGTCGCGTTCGAGGCGCTCCGCCGCAAGGAGGGCCTCGCGCGCCGCGCGCTCGGGCTCGCGCCCTACGCGCTGCCGACGGCGGCGTACCTCGCGGCGCGCACGCTGCTCGGGTACGGCACGCGCGGCTCCGGCTTCTACGCCGACCCGCTCGGCGAACCGCTCGAGTACCTGCGCCTCGCGCCGTGGCGCGCGCTCGTCCTGCAGGCGCAGGCGTGGCTCTCGTACGGGGCCGATCCGGCGGCGGGCGCCGGCGAGGCCGCGCTGACGAGCGCGCTCGTCCTCGCGGGCCTCGCGCTCGTCGTGTTCGCCTGGCGGCGCACGCGCGCGGAGCTCGACGCCCGCACGCGGCTCGCGGCGTCGTGGCTCCTTCTGGGCTCGCTGTTCGCGCTCGCGCCGTTCCTCGCCGTCCTCCCCTCGCCTCGCGTGCTCGGCGTCTCGATGCTCGGCGTCGCCGTCATCTCGGCCCTCGTCATCGAGCGCGCGTGGTGGCCGCCGGCGGGGGAGGAGCGGCGCGGCGCGCCCGAGCTCATGGGCCTCGTCGGCACGGTAGTGGCGTTCGCGCAGCTCGTGCACGCGCCGGGCACCTCGTACCTCTTGGCGCGCCGGCACCGCGCCGAGGCGCAAGCGTTCGCGCGCCAGACGCGCGAGCTCGGCGCGCGGCTCGGCGACGTGCGCGCCACCGACGTCGTCGTCGTCCGCGGCTACGCGCGCATGTTCTTCGCGCCGTTCGCGCTGACGGCGCGCGGCGAGGGGCCGCGCCGCTGGCGCATCCTCGCGCAGACCGGACACGTCCTGCTCCTCCGCCAGGGCTCGCGCACGTTCGACATCGTGGTCAAGGACGACAGCACGGTCTTCCCCATCGGCGACGGCAACCTGTTCCGCAGCAAGGCCCTCCCCGTGCGCACGGGCGACAGGTTTCACATGCCCGGCGCGACGGCCGAGGTCCTGGACGTCACCGCCTCCGGCCCGCGGCGCGTGCGGTTCGAGCTCGATCCGTCCGAGGATCTCGGCACCTGGGTGAACGAGAAGACCGACGGCTTCGAGGACGCGGAGCTTCCGCGCGAGGGCTTCGGCGCGCCGTTCGATCCGTGAGGTCGCGCGCGCCGCGCCAGAGCTCGAAGCTCTCTATGCGGCGAGGCGCTCGCGCAAGCGGAGCGACGGCTTCTCGATGAGCACGTGCATCACGTACGACAGGCCGAGCGACAGGACCATCAGCTCCGCGATCGAGATGCACCACACGACCGACATCGGCAGCGTCTTGGCGAGGCGCTGCGCGACGGGGACCATCACCTCCTCGCAGAGCGGGATGTGCACGAGGTAGATGCCGTAGCCGAGCGTCGCGATCCGCCGGTAAATCGGCCACGAGAGGATGCGAACGAAGAAGCCGTCCCCGCCGTGCAAGAGGAGCAGCACGCACCCGAAGTACATCGCGCTCGTCACCGTCCCCCACGACCAGACGAGCACCATCTGCATGGTGCCGTCGCCGAACATCCACGGCTGCACGAGCAGCCACAAGCACGCGAGCGACGGCAGCGCCACGAGCGCGCGGTGGAGCGGCGCCTTCATCCACGCCGTCAGCTGCGCTTTGTAGCGCTGGTGCACGAGCGCGAGCAGGATGCCGCCGACGAGCGTGTCGAAGCGCGTGTGCGCGCGGAAATACAGCGCCATCCGCAGCGCCGCGTCCGTCCACGGCCGCCCGTGGTAGTAGACGTACATTCGCACGGCGAGCGCGGAGAAGAAGAGGACGAGCAGGACGCCGATGCGCCACCTGTCGCTCCGCACGCGCTGCAGCACGAAGAAGAGGAGCGGCACCGTCAGGTAGAACTGCTCCTCGAGCGCGAGCGACCAACCCCAATACATGAGGACGTCGCCGGGCTTGAGGCGGATGAAGTTGGTCCCGTACAGGTACTCCCACACGAGGTGCTGCCGCTGGAGCGCCGTCAGCGCGGTCGTGACCGCGAGGAACGTGAGCACCACGTAGTACGACGGGAACGTGCGGAACACCCGGCGCACGTAGAAGCGCTGCAGCTGCTGCGAGCCGGCGGTCGCGATCGAGTGGAGGAGGATCGACCCGATCAAAAAGCCGCTCAGGAAGAAGAACAGATCCATCCCGAAAAACACGGTGAGCGACGACCCCATGAAGCCGGCGTCGAGCGGCATGCGCTTCTCGCCGCCGAAGATCCACGTCACGTGGAACTGCACGACGCTCAAGATCGCGAAGACGCGCAGCCCGTGGAGCTGCGGGTAGCGGTTGTCGAGGAGCTCGAGGGCGAGAAATTTTCCGAGCTTCGACGGCGGCGCGGCGGCCGCGGTCATTCGGCGGCCTCGCGCGCGCGCCCGAAGTACTCGTCGTAGCGACGGTCGGCGTCGTCCCCGAAGAGCAGGCGACACGCCTCGCGGAGGCCCGGCGCGCGCGCGAGCTCGGCGTCGCTCATCACGAGCGAGATCTTCGAGCGGCGCCGCAGGAAGTCCTCGAGCTTTACGATCATCTCGCGGCGCGCGGCCTGCTGGATCTCGCACTTCAAGTACTCGGCGCCCTCGATGAGCAGCTCGGCGGCCCCGCGGTCGGCGCGGATGTCCTCGAGCAGGCCGAGCGCCTCGGCGCCATAGCGGCGCCAAAGGCGGCTCGTGAGCTTCTCGCTCGCGTGGGGCGAGGTCATGGCGTCCAGATCCATGAGGCGGGCCTGGTGCATGAACTCGCGGCGGGTCTCGTCCGGCGGCTCGCCGTACCAGCGCGCGTCGGGGTACGGGATGGCGACGCCGAGGCCCTCCACGGCGCGCGCGACCTCGTCGCCGACGTTGAGGCAGTCGGTGAGCTTGCCGCCAAAGATGCTCAGGTAGTGGTCGGGAGCGTTGACGTCGATCGCGTGCTTGCGAGACAGCTGCATCCAGTCCCGGGCGGGGCCGCTCTTGGCCTTCCCCACCGCCAGCGGCCGGACCCCGCACCGCTCGGCGATGATGTCCGCCTCGGTGAGCGGCTTCTCCAGCCTCAGCCGCTTGTTGATGTTCTCGAGCACGAAGCGGCGGTCCTCGGCGGTCACCTCCACCCCGGGGTGCTCGACCCGGGTGTCGGTGGTCCCGATGCAGGTCTTGGGGCCCATCGGAATCACGAAGAACAGCCGGCCGTCGTCCGCGAAGAAGGTGAGCACCCGCCGGTGGGGGGTGAGCCGGTCCACCAGGATGTGGATCCCCTTGGAGAAGACGTGCTGGTGCGCGGTGGTCTGCCCCACCTGCGCGTTCTGGGCGTCCGCCCAGGGCCCGCAGGCGTTGACGATCACCTTCGCGCGCACGGTGAACTCGCGCCCGGTGAGCACCTCGCGGGCCCGGGTGACCCACACGCCCTGCTCGCGGACCGCGCCGATCGACTCGACGTAGTTGGCGGCGACGCAGCCGTGGTTGAGCGCCGAGCGGACGAAGCCCCACACGAAGCGGGCGTCGTTGTCGTGGAGGTAGGCGTCCGAGTACTCGAAGCCTCCGTCCAGCTGGCCCGGGGCGATGATCGGCTCCTCGCGGGCGATGGTCTTCATCGACAACAGGCGGGGCGGCCGGGTGAAGCAGTTGCCGATCAGCCAGTAGACCCAGGCGCCCAGCCACAGCTTCCACCGCCCGTGCCGGAAGCCGCGCTCATGGGCGACGTAGAAGCGGATCTCCTGCACCGTCGAAGGGTAGCTGCGGATCAGCTTGTTGCGCGCGCGGCAGAGCTTGCGCACCAGCCCGAACTCCAGCC
>JAYVXL010000232.1:0-2179 GCA_043785185.1 Myxococcales bacterium | reverse complement strand
CGCGGCGTGAGGCGCGCAGACGCCGCACGCGTCGGTCTTGGCCATCCAGCAGCGCGTGCTCTTGCACTGCGTGTCGGCGGCGCATGCCGCGCCGTCGGCGAGCGAGCCCGGGATCGCCTTGCACGCGGGGATCTCTTTGCGACTCAGGAGATCGGCGCACGCCACCTGCGGGATCGCCTGCGCGCACGCTTCGAACGCGTCGGGCGTGGTGTTGACGCCCGCGCCCGTGAGGCTGCGCTTCAGCGTCGCCGCGAAGCCCGCCGCGCAGGTCGCGACGTCGCCGTACGCGATGCGGACGAACGCGGGCGCGCACGCGGCGGCGCGCGCGCAGTACGCGCCGGCGGCGTCGCGCGCTGCGACTTCGGCGCTCACGCCGGGGTTCGCGTCGGCGCCGCCGTCGAGCGCGGCCCCTCCGTCCCCTGCGCCGATGGAAGCCGTCGACCCCGAGCATCCGACGAGGCCGAGGAGAACCGCCGCTGGCAACGTGGTGCGAAGACGCATGCGTCGATCAAAGCACCGGTCATGCCGTTGGTCGAGGCCGCGATTCTTCGGGGATTTTTAGCTCGCCGTGAATCACGCTTCACGGTCCGGCGCGGATGGCGGCTCCTCGCAGGCCCGCACGAGCCCAGCGAGGCGCGCGCGCGCCCAAGCCTGAGGACTTGCGGGTCGGCTTCCCAACCCCGTGATCCACCCCCGAGGATCGTCGCTTGTCCGCGACAGTTCCGCCGACGCTGCGTCTCGTCCGCCCTCGCCGTGCGCCTTCGCCGCCTGCGCCGGAGAAATCCGCGGACAGCGCCGCGCGCGCGTTGGAGCAGCGCTTGCTCTAGCTCCTCTCACGTAGGCACGCACGAACGTACCCAGAACGGAGAGGCCACCCATGGACACGAAGATCCCCGCGCTCGCACTCGTCCTCGCGCTCGTCGGTTGCGGCGGAAGCCCCGACCCCGGGTCCATCGGCGGCGGCGGCCCGGCCTCGAGCAGCGGCGCGCCCAGCGCGGGCGCCTCGTCGTCCAGCGGCGGGAGCAGCAGCGGCGGGAGCAGCAGCGGCGGCAGCAGCAGCGGTGGGAGCAGCAGCGGCGGGAGCAGCAGCGGCGGGAGCAGCAGCGGCGGGAGCAGCAGCGGCGGGAGCAGCAGCGGCAACCCGCCGCCGGTCGATGCCGGGCCCGCGTGCCCGATGCTCACGGGCGCATGGACGGGCAAGGTCGACGGCACCGTGAGCGGCGCCGCGTCGGGCACAGTCACCGGCACGGCGACGCTGACGTTCGGCGCGGCGTCCGGATCCGATTACGCGCTGCAAAGCGGCAGCCAGCTCGACGTCACCGTCGACGTCGGTGGCACCACCCTGCCTTTCACGCAGCCCGTCACGGGCACCGCCAAGTGCGGAGTCCTCGACTCGGTGCAAGACATCACCGTGATGGGCCTGCAGGTGCACGCGACGGCGAAGTGCACCTTCACCGCGACCGGTTGCACCGGCACGTGGACGGCGGCGCCGGCCGACAACTCCGCCACCGCGCACGGCACGTTCACCGTCGCGCGTTGAGCGTCGCCCTCATGCGCGCCGGCCGCGGCGTCGGCGTCGCTGCGCCATGACGAGCGCAGCGCCGAGCGCCGTGAGCCAAGCGCCGTCCGCGCCGCGCGCGCTGTGACCGATCGCGCAGCCGCTGCTGCTCGCGCCGGTCGCGCTGCTGCCGCCGCTCACCGTTGGGTCGCCGCCGCCGCCCTCGGGTCCGCCTGCGGCGCCCGTACCGGCGGCGCCCGTACCGCCCACGTCCCCCGGGCCGCCGGCGGCGTCGCGGGGTCGACGTCCATGACGTAGACCGCGCCACCGCTGCTCGCGACGACCGCGAACGGCGTCGCAGGAAAATCCGGCCCCTGCGCCATCGCCGCGATCGCCCCCGCCTTCGTCTTTGCGGGGGTCAGGCGCCACGCGGCGAGCGACGCTTCGTTCACCGCGCGAAAGCTGGTCCCCCGTCGGATCCATCGCGTAGGCGTAGAGCGCGTGCGGCTTACCGTCCTTCAGCCCGAGCGGCATCGTCGCCGTGAAGCCGTGGTCGCAGGAGCCGAGCGGTCCGCACAGGTCGGGGCGCGCGACGTTGGCGGCGACGACGCGCGTGCGCGCGCCGGGCTTGCCGAGCTCCGCGTCGAACGAGAGCGACACGTTGACGGCCGCGGTCGCCAC
>JAYVXL010000231.1:0-2180 GCA_043785185.1 Myxococcales bacterium | reverse complement strand
GCCGAGCGGTGAGCGCCGACCGGCGGTTGGTCTCGTCTTGTGCAACCCGCTCGGCTACGAGGCCATGTGCACGCACCGCACGTATCGGCACCTCGCCGAGCGGGCGGCCGCGCGCGGGCTCCCCGCGCTCCGCTTCGACTACGAAGGGACCGGCGACTCGGCCGGGCGGCCCGACTCGAAGACCCGCGTGCGCGCGTGGCTGGACAGCGTGGCGATGGCGATCGGCGAGCTGCGCGCGCGCTCCGGCGTGCGCAGAGTGGCGCTCTTCGGCGTGCGCTTCGGGGCGACGCTCGCGGCGACGGCGGCGACCGAGCAGGGCGACGTGGACGCGCTGGTCCTCTGGGCTCCGTGCGCCTCGGGGCGCGCGTACGTGCGCGAGCTCCGCGCCTTTCGGCTGATCAAGGCCAAGGAGCCGCCGAGGGCGAACGCTGCGGGCGACGAGGAGGTCGCCGGCTACCTCTTCGACCGCGCCACCGTCGCCGACATGAGCACGCTCGATCTCCTCGCGCGACCCCCGCGCACCGCCCGTCGCGCGCTCGTCCTGCCGGGCGCGCTGCCCGGCGTGGAGGCACGGTTGGCTCCTCACCTCGAGGGGGCGGGCTGCGACGTCACGGCGCGAGGCGACTCGGGCTACGGCCTCATGATGCGCGACCCTCAGGACACCATCGTCCCCGAGGAGACCGTGGCCGCGATCGTCGACTGGCTCGCCGAAGGAGCGCCGGCGGAGACGTCGCCCGGAGTCGCACCCGCGGCCGCGCCGCCGCCGCTCCTATCCGTCGCCGCCGCCTCGGGGGCCGTCGTCCGCGAGGAGGCGGTGACCTTCGGCGACGGGGAGCGCCTCTTCGGGATCGTCACCGAGCCAAAGGAGCGCGCCCCGGTCCAGGGCGCCCCGGCACTCCTATTCCTCAACGTCGGGGCGAACCATCGGGTCGGCCCCAACCGCATGTACGTCTCGATGGCCCGCGACCTCGCGGGCATGGGCTATTTCGGATTTCGATTCGACGTCGCCGGCCTCGGCGACAGCCGGCTCGCGCCGGGCGCGCGGGAGCAGCGCCTGTACTCGAAGGACTCCGTCGTCGACGTCAAGGCGGCGATGGATTTCATCGAGAGGACGCGCGGTGTGAAGCGCTTCATCCTGATGGGTTTGTGCTCGGGGGCGTACCTCGCCTTCCACACGGCGGTGGAGGACGCGCGCGTCGTCGGGCAGGTCCTCTTGAACCCGCAGACGTTCGAGTGGAGGGAGGGCGATTCGCTCGAGCTCTCCATGCGCAAGAGCTTCCTGTCGACCCGCCATTACGCGCGCTCGCTCCTGCGGCCGGCGACGTGGAAGCGGCTCCTCGGCGGTCGGCTCGACGTGCGCGGCGTGGCCCTCGCCCTGAGCGAGCGCGCTTCTGCGCAGGCGGCGGCCCGCGCGCAAGCGCTGCGCGCGTGGCTCGCTGGCAAGGGCGAGCCCCAGAGCGACGTCGAGCGCGCGTTCATCGCCATGTCCGACCGCGGCGTCGCCTCGCTGCTCGTCTTCAGCTTCGAGGACGGCGGCCTCGACATGATCGAGGCCCACCTCGGGCGCAACGTCCGCAAGATGGCCAAGCGCGAGAATTTTCACTTCGAGATCGTGGACGGCGCCGATCACACCTTCACCCCCATCGCCTCGCAGGCCGCGCTGCACGGCATCGTCACCCGTTACGTGACCGCGGCGTTCCCGTGATCGAGTACCGCACGGGAAACGCCCTCGATCTCGCGCAGGTCATCGACCTTTACCGCCGCTCCACGCTCGGTGAGCGGCGCCCCGTCGACGACGTCCCGCGCATGCGCCAGATGCTCGAGGGGGCCAACCTCGTGGTGACCGCGTGGGACGGCGAGCGCCTCGTCGGTCTTTCCCGAAGCCTCAGCGATTTCACCTTCGCGACGTACCTGGCGGACATCGCCGTGGATGTCGACTACCAGCGGCAGGGGATCGGTCGCGAGCTCATTCGCCGCACGCAGCAGGCGGGCGGCCAGGCCTCCGTCGTCCTGTTCGCGGCGCCAAAGGCGGTGGGCTACTACCCGCGGGTCGGGTTCCACGCCGGCAGCGGCTGGATGCTGGGCGCCGACGATCCGCTGCGCTGAGCGGCGGCCGCGCGCGACGCGACGTCACGCGCGCGCGGCGACGATGTGGAACCAGTCGACATCCCGCGTGTCCG
>JAYVXL010000230.1:0-2182 GCA_043785185.1 Myxococcales bacterium | reverse complement strand
GCTCTCGCACGGCTCGAGCACCCAGAAGCCGCGGAGGTTGTCGGCGTTGCTCTCTTGGCCGTCGAGGTAGAACGCGGGGTGGCTGCCGTCTTTGCCTGGCGGCGCGCCGACGTCGAGCGCCGCGACCCAGAGCTTGCCGTTCTGGTCGTGGTTGTCCTTCGAGGGCAGCGTGTTGCCGTACGAGCGGTGGCTCGTGAAGACGACCCAGAAGTAGCCGCCGACCGCCTCGGGCAAGAGCGTCGGCGCGAAGTTGAGATCGGGGTCGTTCGCCGGCAGGTACGTGCCGCCGGCCGCCGCGTAGCCGTCGAGCGCGTCGAGGCGCGCCTTCGTCTTCGTCGCGAGATCGACCGCGTAGAGGTCCCCCGCCGCGGGGACGCCGGAGTCGCCGTCGGCGTCCGTCTCGAAGAGCTGGCTCGTGCCGGCGTGGTACACGACGACCTTGCCGTCCGGCGTGAACGCCGGCCAGCCGAGGTAGCGCGACGGGTCGATCGCGACGTCGGTGAGGCTGCCGAACGAGCGCGGCGCGCGCGTGTAGCTCATCGTCGCGAGCGAGTGGCCGTTGCCGGTGTCCTCGTGGTTGAAGACGATCTGCTTGCCGTCGGGCGAGAACGCCGGCATCGCCGCGTTGCGGATGACGCCGTCCCAGCCCGGGGACGGGAGCACCGCGCCGGTCTTCACGTCGTGCAGCTGCGACCCGCCGCCGAGCCACGTGCGGTAGTGCGTGGACGACATGGCGACCGTGCCGTCGGGGAAGAGCCCGCCGTAGACGAACGCCTGGTCCGGCTGGGCGCGAAGCGTCGTGGCGCCGCCCTTGAGCGAGTAGCTGATGCTCGTCGTGCCGATGAAGCCGTTGGCGGAGACGAGCGTCGAGCCGTCGGCGCTCGCGGAGTGGCAGACGTTGCCGCAGCCGCTCGCGATCGGCACCGGCGCGGTCGCGCCCGGCGCGATCTTCATGATGCCGACCGACGCGGCGCCGCCCAAGATCTGCGAGCCGTACGTCTCGTAATAGATGATGCCGCGGAGGCTGCCCTGCGCCACCGTCCACGTCTGCTTGGCGGGGCCGGTGACGGCGCCGCCGGACTTCTTCGTCACCTCGACGGCGATCGGCTCCTTCGCGCCCGCGGCGAGCGTGATGACGAGCCACGCTTTGGGCGACGGGCGCGCGCGCGCGGGGTTCGCCGCGCCGAAGTAGCCCTTGTAGTCGACGGCGCCGCCGCGGATGTGCACGAGCATCGCGTCGGGCGCGGCGCCCTCGAGCTGCAGCGTCGGAGGGAGGAGGCCGCGCGGGAAGACGGTGCCATCGTACGGGTACACGAGCTTCCAGGCCGGGTCGGCGGTGCCGCCGCCGGCGAGCTGGCCTTGCGTGCCCGGGTCGACGTTGCCGGGGTTCTCGACGAGCGTGCACGCGGCGCCGTCCCACGCGCCGCCGGCCAGCGCGCACGCGCACTTCGGATCGTTACAGCCCGGCGGCTTGGGGCCGCTGCTCCCGTCGCCGTTGAAGTTGGCCGCGTCGCCGAACGAGGCGTCGTCGCCTAGGCCGCCGGCGCCACCTTCGCCGCTCCCCGGGCCGTCGAAGCCGCGCGACGCGTGACCGCACGCGCCGGCGAGCGCCGCCGCGACGACGATCGAGAGGAGCAGAGCGAGATAGCGCGACGACCCACGGAACATGCGGAGGACCTCCGCGCGCACTGTAAAGGAGCGAGCACGATTGTCGAACCAATCGTGCTCGCTCCTTTACCTTCAACCCTAGCGGGAACTTCGTTCCCCTCGAGGGCTTCGCCCTCGAGCCTCCCCGCCGTCGCCTTCGGCGAACGTGCTTCGCACGAAAGGCGAATCACGTCGTGAGGAGTAGTATCGTCGGCGATGGCGGCCAACGAGCCCGAGGGGCGGACGACGCCGCGCGCCGCGCTCGCGACGGTCCTGGCCTTTGCGCTGCCGGCCGCGCTGCTGTTCGCGGTCACGGCGAGCCGCGTGCGCGCGCGCGTCGGGCACGCGGCGCCGACGCTCGATGACGCGTACATCCATTTCCAGTACGCGCGCGCCTTCGCCGAGGGGCACCCGCTCCGCTATTTCGCCGGCGAGCCGGTGTCGAGCGGCGCGACGAGCCTGCTCTGGCCCGCGGCCCTCGCGCCGTTCTGGGTGCTGGGCCTGCGCGGCGCGTCGCTCGTGTGGGCGGCGTGGG
>JAYVXL010000229.1:0-7329 GCA_043785185.1 Myxococcales bacterium | reverse complement strand
GCATGCGCAAAGAACGACGTTGCATTGGTTTCTCCTGAAGACCGTCGCGGGGCGCGAGAGGGTGGGCGAAGGCGAGCCTCATTGGCAGGCCGCCGCGGAGAGCTGGTTGCCGTCGAGCGTGACGCTGCCGTTTCGCGCGAGCGCGCGTCCGGGCAGAATCGACGCGCCGGTATTGAGCGACACGCTGGCGAGCGCGATGATGTTTCCAACGAGCCGTGTGCCCGTCCCTAGCGTCGCCGAGCTACCGATTTGCCAGTACACGTTGCAGGGCGAGCCGCCGCCGATGACCGTGACCGTGGACGACGTCCCGGTCGTCAGCGCGGTCCCGACCTGAATGACCCACTCCGCGTTCGGATTCCCCTGCGCGTCGAGGACGAGATTGCCGGTGAGGCCCGCCGACGTAGCGGGGTAGCAGTAGACTCCGGGCGCGAGCGTTCTGCCGCCGAGATCGCCGCTCAGCGTGGTGCCGCAGGCCCTGTTGGCGAGCGTGGTGTACGCCGTCGTGAGGTCGTTCTGCGCTTGCATAGGCACCGCACCGCCGGCGTACACGGTCCCGACCGGCTGCCCAGCCGGGAGCCCCATGATGGAGGTTCCGGGGCTCACGCCCACGTCTCCGATGATCGTGGTTCCCGCCGTGGGAGTGATTGTGACGGACTGTCCGGCGAGAATGGCGAACGTCTTTGCGCTGCCGAGGATCGGAGCCGCCGCGTCGGCGTCGCCTGCTTCGGCGTCGAGAGCGGCGTCGGCGTCGAGAGCGGCGTCGAGGGCGGCGTCGGCGTCCAGAGCGGCGTCGAGACCGGCGTCTGCATCAAGAACTCCCGCGTCCGCGTCGGAGGTCGCAGCGTCGGCCGCATCCGGGCGCGTCGAGTCGGTCGCGACATCCGGGACGTCGACGTCGGCGGTGCCGTCGCGCCTGGCGTCGGGGCCGGGCGCGTCGGGCAGCGTGCCATCCGTCGTGGCGTCGGGCCGCGCCGCAGCGTCGGGGTCGTCGACGACGTCGGTTCCGCCGCAGGCCGCGGAGAGAAAGACAGCGTAAGGAATTAGGGCAAGTCCCGCCGCGAGGCGCGGGAGGCGATTGGTTCGACGCATTCGTGCGGCTCCAGTTCTTTTTGCTCACCCGCCTCGGCGGCGAGGGATGACGGGGAGGGCTCTAGCAAGATCTCAGCCGCCGCAAACGCCCCATAACCTGGCGCAATCCATGGGGCGGTCCTGCGCGAGTGAGGCGGTCGCGTCGGACATTTCCGCCACATTCCGGCCAGGCCGCGGGTGCGGGAGCGCGGGCGCGACGGATGCGCGAGCGGCGCCACGCACACCGCCGAGGCTCGGTCCGGTGTTCTGCGCGCGATTCTCAGCGCGACCGCGGACCCGGCGACGTCACTTCGGCTCGACCTTCGCGCCCGGCTTCTGCTCGTCCGCCTTGATCGAGTAGCGCACGAGCGCGCGAAGGACCTGGTTGCGGTCGACGTTACCGACGATCGACTTGATGTCCTCGTACACGCTCGGGTCGACGAGCAGAGCGCCGAGCGTCCCCTTCCCTGCGCGCACGTTGCCGACGACGACGCGCAGGTCGTCGCTGATGGCGTTCACGTTGCCCATGAGGTGCTGGGTCTCCGTGTCGCCGTACACGAGCGAGTGGATCAGGCCATTTCCCTGCCGGATCGCGACGAGGTCCGCGTGGACCTCCTTCACCGCGCCGGCGGCGGCGTTCGTCATGTCGGCGTCGTAGACGAGCGCGTGGGCGAGGCCGTTGCCGCCCTTCACCTGGGCCGTCACGTCGCGCGCGTCGGCGAGCGCCGCCGAGAGGTTGGCCGTCGCGCTGTCCAAGTTCGTGAGCGTGCGATCGAGCTTCTTTCCCGCCTCGGGATCGAAGATGAGGCGGTGGGCCACGCCGTCCTTCAGCGCGACGCCGTCCAAGATCGCGCGGAGCGACTGCATCGTCCCCTTCACGTCGTTCGTGAACGCCGGGTCGGAGAGCGCGGAGGTCGCCCGCTCGGCGTTCTCGACGACCTTCTCGGTCTTCTGCGCGATCGCCTCGAACTTCGCCATGTACTTACCGAAGTCGACCGGCTCATCGGTCTTCATCGGGCTCGCCGGGTCGAGCTCGGGCGCGCGGCCATCGGAGACGCTGAGCTCCACCATCTTGTCGCCGAGGAGGCCCTTGTTGACGATGCGCGCGATCGTGTCGGCGCGGATGCGGCGACCCTCGCTGCGCACGACCGACATGAGCACGTGGATCTGCGCGTCGGCGACGTCCGGGCCGTGCTGGACCGAGGTGACCGCGCCGACGTCGACGCCCCCCATGCGCACCGGCGCGCCGGCCTTGAGCCCGGCGACGTCGCCGAACGCGGCGTTGTACGTGAGCTTGCGGGACCACGCCTGCCGGCTGTCGCCGATGACGAAGATGATGCCGCTCATGAGCAGGATGCCTACGAGGACGAAGATGCCGACGCGAAGCTGCTTTCCCATGGGGCCGTCGGCGAGAGCCTAGCAGCAACCGACGGACGAAACGCGCCGCGTGCGCGCCCACATTGCGCCACCTCGCGCGGCGGCTTAGGCTTGCGGAATGCGGGCAACGGCGGTGAGACCTCGAGTTTGGCTCCGAAGAGCCCGCCGCCTTGGCGCGGCGCTCGGGGCGATCACGCTCGCGGTGGCGCTCGTTTGCGGCGCGCTGCGCTCGGGCGCGAGCCTGTTCTTTTGCGCGGGCATGGGGAGCCTCGCCGAGAGGCCCTGCTGCGCCGCCGCGCACGACGACCCGGCGGACGACGCGCAAGCCGCGGCGGCAGCACCGGCATCAGGGGCAGCCGCGGCGGCCGCGGCAGAGGACGACGCATGCTGCGCCCGCCTCGCCCTCGCGAAGGTGCCCGGCGCGACGCCGCGCGCGCCGACGCCGCGCGCCGACGCGCCGCTCACCGCGGTCATCCCGACCACCACCGCCCGCCTCGCCGTGCGGGCGAGCGCTCCGCCTGCGTCGCCTCGCACGACCGCGCGCCTGCTCGCCGGTAGCCCGCCGCCGACGGCGCGGGAGCGGTGCGCCGTCCATTCCGTCTTCGTGATCTGAGAGGCCTGCCCCGCGGGCACGCGCCCGCGATCGACGCCGCGCGCATATTTCGTGCGCGCGTTCGCTTTCGCCTCGAGGGCTCTCGTCATGATTTTTGCGCTTCGCGCCTGCGCGCGCACGCTCCTTGCGTCCGCGCTCCTCCTGTCGATTCCGTGCAATCTGCATGCTTCCGAAACCGACGAATTCGCGGTCGCCGTCGATCGCGCCTCGCTCGTTCACGCCGTGCTCGCGAGCAGCCCCTCGGTGCGCGCCGCGCGGGGGCGCGCGAAGGCGACGCGGCGCGAGGGCGACGCCGAGGGCCGCCTTCCGCCGCCAAGCGTGATGGTGCAGGTATGGCAAATCCCCCTCGCGCGGCCGTGGGCCGTTCCCGACGCGCAGATGGCGATGCTCGGCGTCGAGCAGGAGCTCCCCGCGCCCGGCGCGCGCGGCGAGCGCGAGGCCGCGAAGGTGGAGCTCTCGCACGCCGAAGAGGCCATGGCGCGCGACCGCGCGCGGCTCGTCGCCCGCGACGCGGAGCACGCGTTCGCCGACTACCTCGAGGCGCGCGCGCGCCGCCTCGTGCACGCCGCGCACCGTGAGCTCGACGCGCGCATGCTGCGCGTCGCCGAGGCGAGGCAGGCTGCGGGCGGCTCGATCGTCGAGGTCGCGCAGCTCGAGGCCGAGGTCGCGCGCACGCACGCCGACCTCGCCACCGACGGCGCGCGTGAGGACGGCGCCCGCGCGCGCATCAATGCGCTCCTCGGGCGGGATCTCGCGGCGCCGATCGGCCCGCCCAAGGCGGGCGCGCCGGAGGTGCCGGCGTGGAGCGCCGCCGAGCTCGCGCGCGCGAGCGCGGCGAGGCCGGAGGTGGAGGCCGCGCGCGCGGCGAAAGCCGCGGAGACCCACGCCCACGGCGCGGCCGAGCGCGAGGCCACCTGGCCCGCGTTCAAGGTCGCCGCCTTGTACTTCGCCCCCGTCGGCCCGATGCCGGCGCACGGCTACGGGATGAACGCGCAGATGACGCTGCCCTGGCTCTGGGGCGCCGCCGGGGCGCGGCAGGGCGCCCTCGAGGAGCGCGCGCGCGCCGCCGACGACGACGTCCTCGCGCAGCGCCTCGCCGTCGACGTCGACGTCGCAGCGGCCGACGCGGCGACGAGGAGCGCGGCGCGGCGCCTGCAAGCGTTGACCGCGCGCGCGCGGCCGGCGGCGCAGCGCGCGTACGACGTCGCGTGGGCCGGATACGAGAGCGGCCGGAGCGACCTGGCGAGCGCGCTCATGTCCGAGCGCGGGCGGCTCGACGTCGAGCTCGAGATCGTCGCGACGCGCGCGACGCTCGACCACGCGCTCGCCGAGCTGAGCGCGGCCACGGGGGTCGACGTGCCGCGCGTGCCCCTCGGGGTCGAAAAAGACGGCGAAGGAGACGACCATGCGCGGTGAGCCGATGATCGAGGGCCCCGAGCCGCCGCCGCCCGGCGTGCGGGCGATGGGCGTCGTGCGATGGGTCATCCTCGCCTTTGCGGCGCTCCTCGCGGCGTTCAGCGTGCTGACGCTGGCGCGCGCAGATCGCGACGCGGGCGGCGGCCACGACGCGCACGCGCACGCGAGATTCCAGTGCCCGATGCATCCGCAGATCGTCTCCGACGCGCCCGGCGAGTGCCCGATTTGCCACATGGCCCTCGAGCCGATCGGGCGCGGACGCTCCGGCGAGGCGAGCGACGCCGGCCGCGTCGACGCGGCGGACGGCGGGCCTTTGCCGCCCGGTACGTCGCCTGTCGAGCTGGCCCTCGATCGCGTCCAGGCCATCGGCGTCCGCACCGCGCTCGCGCGCGCGGGAACGACGCAGGCCCAGCTCCGCGTCACCGCGACGATCGCGCCCGCCGACCAGGCCGTCGCCGAGGTCCACGTGCGCGCGCCCGGCTTCGTCGAGCGCATCTCTGCCAGCCAGCTCGGCGTCACGGTCGCGCGCGGGCAGACGCTCTTCGCGCTGTACAGCCCGGAGATCTTCCAGGCCGAGGCCGAGCTCCTCGCCACGCGGGCGTGGGACGGCGACGCCGGCGCGCGCGCGCAGGATCGCGCCCGGAGCAAGCTGGAGCTCCTCGGCATGGCGGCGAAGGACGTGGACCAAGTCCTCGCGAGCGGCCAGGCGATGCGCGCGATTCCGATCACCGCGCCGCAAGGCGGCTACGTCGCGAAGAAGGCCGTCGTGCTCGGCTCGTACGTCACGCCGGAAATGACGCTGTACGAGCTCGTCGACCTCACGCGCGTCTACGTCGTCGCCGACGTCTTCGCGCGCGACATGCGCGCGGTGCGCGTCGGCGTGGCCGGCCAGTTCACGCCGACCGGGCGCCCGGAGGACGCCGTCCCGGCGACGGTCGACCTCGTCTACCCCGTCGTGAGCGACGCCGCCCGCACGACGCGCGTGCGCATGCAGGTGAAGAACCCCGCGCGCGCGCTCCACCCCGGGGAGCTGGGCACCGTCCTCCTCGAGACCAGGGCGCGCGACGTCGTCCTCGTTCCGCGCGACGCCGTCGTCGACACCGGAACGGCTACGTACGTCTTCGTCAACCCGAGCGAGGGCAGGTTCGTCCCGCGCGCGGTCGTGCTGGGCGGCCTCGACGGCGAGGACGTCGTCCTCGAGTCGGGCGTCGCCGCCGGCGAGCGCGTGGTCTCCGGCGCGACCTTCCTCATCGACTCGGAGAGCCGCCTGCGCGCGGCGATCGGCGAGTCGCGATGATCGACCGCCTCGTCGATCTCTCCTCGCGCCACCGCGGGCTCGTCTTCCTCGTGTACGGCCTGCTCGTCGTGCTCGGCGTCCACGCCGCGCGCTCGGTGACGCTCGACGCGATCCCCGATTTGTCCGACGCGCAGGTCATCGTCTTCACCGAGCTGAAGGGTCAGTCGCCGACCGTCATCGAGGACCAGGTCACCTACCCCATCGCGAGCGCGCTCCTCGCGGCGCCCAAGGTGACCGCCGTGCGCGGCACGTCGATGTTCGGCATGAGCTTCGTCTACGTGCTCTTCGAGGAAGGCACCGACCCGTACTGGGCGCGCTCGCGCGTGCTCGAGTACCTGAGCGGCCTCAAGACGAAGCTGCCGGCCGCGGCGTCGCCGGTCCTCGGCCCCGACGCCACCGGCATCGGCTGGATCTACGAGTACGCGCTCGTCGACCGCACGAAGAAGCATGACCTCTCGGAGCTGCGCGCCATCCAGGATTTCACGCTGCGCTACGGCCTCGAGAGTGTGCCGGGCGTCGCCGAGGTCGCCAGCGTCGGCGGCTACGAGCGGCAGTACCAGGTCACGCTCGACCCCGAGAAGCTGCGCGCGTACGGCCTCGGCGTCGCCGACGTCGCCGACGCGCTGCGCCGCTCGAACAGCGAGGTCTCCGGGCGCCTGCTCGAGATGAGCGGCCGCGAGTACGTCGTGCGCGGCCGCGCGTACCTGAACGGCGTGGCCGACATCGGCCAGGTCTCGCTCCGCGCCAGCCCCGGAGGCGTCCCGCTGACCGTCGCCGACGTGGGCACGGTGCAGACGGGCGGCGAGGTGCGCCGCGGCCTCGCCGACTGGAACGGCGAAGGCGAGACCGTCGGCGCGATCGTCGTCTCGCGCTACGGCGAGAACGCGCGCGACGTCATTGCCCGCGTGAAGACCAAGCTCGCCGAGCTCCAGGCGGGCCTCCCTCCCGGCGTCGAGGTCGTGACCGCGTACGATCGCTCGAGCCTCATCGATCGCGCGATCGCCACGCTGCGCCGCACGCTCGTCGAGGAGATGGTCGTCGTCGCGGTCGTCATCCTCCTTTTCCTCCTGCACTTCCGTAGCGCGATGCTCCCCATCGTCACCCTCCCGATCGCCGTGCTCCTCGCGTTCGTGCCGATGTGGCTCCTCGGGATTCCCGCCACGATCATGAGCCTCGGCGGCATCGCCATCGCGATCGGGGCGACCGTCGACGCCGAGATCGTGATGATCGAGGCGTGCCACAAGAAGCTCGAGGACGCCCCGGCCGGGCTCTCGCGGGCCGCGCGCGCGAAGCTTCTCCGCGACGCCGCGCGCGAGGTGACGCCGGCCATCTTCTTCTCGCTCCTGATCATCGCGCTCTCGTTCGTGCCGATCTTCGGCCTGAACGGCCAGGCCGGGCGCCTCTTCAAGCCGCTCGCGTACACCAAGACGTTCGTGATGCTCGCGGCGGCGATCCTGAGCGTCACGCTCGCGCCGGCTCTCCGCGACGCGCTCCTCTCCGGCAAGATGCGCCGCGAGGCCGACCACCCGCTCTCGCGCGCCATCGTCGCCGTCTACCG
>JAYVXL010000228.1:0-7345 GCA_043785185.1 Myxococcales bacterium | reverse complement strand
TACCGTGCCGTCGACACCGAAGCGTGGAGGGGGCGTCGCTCGGTCTACAGGCCGAGCCAGGGGCCGGGCGCGATCGTCTCGGTGCCGCGGCGCACCTCGAAGTAGAGCATCGCGCCCTTGCCGTCGTCGCCGACGGTGCCGATGCGCTCGCCCGCCGCGACCTCGTCGCCGATCTTCACGTCGATGCCGGCGAGGTTGCCGCTCACCGAGTAGTAGTGCTCGCCGTGGTCGAGGATGACGAGGCGCCCGTACGGGCCGTAGCGGTCGGCGAACGCGACGCGCCCGCCGAAGACCGCGCGCACCGGGCTGCCGATCGGCGCTCGAATCTCGAGGCCGGGGCCGCCGGTGCCTTCGCGCCGGCCCGCGCGCGCCTCCGCGCGGCCGGATACGGGGAAAAGAAGCCGCCCCTTCGACGCGGAGAAACCGCCGCTCGGCGACGCGAGGTCGGGCGACGCGCCGCTGTACACGGCGACGTACTCGGAGCCGCCGGCGGCGCCGGAGAAGGCGCGGTCGAAGGCCTGCGAGCGGCGCAGGTCGTCTTCGGCGGAGAGGCGCGCGGCGTCGACGGCCGTGCGCTGGCCCGCGAGGGCCACGCGATCGCGCGCGACGCGCTCGAGCGCGCGGGCGAGGTCGGCGCCGCGCTCGCGGAGCTTCTTCTCGCCGCTCACGTCCGCCGCGAGCGAGCGGCGCGCGCGCTCGACGCGCATCGCGTGCGAGACGAGCGCGTCGAAGCCGCCGCCGAGCGGGAGCATTCCGGCGCGGGTGAGCTTGTAGAACGCCTTGCCGCGGACGAGCACGCGCGCGTGCGCCTCGGCGAGGCGGCCGCCGAGTGACGAGAGCTCGAGCTTGTTCGCGGCCTCTTCGGCGTCGACGTCGGCGATCTTACGATCGAGGGACGCGAGCGCGAGCGCCGGCGAGCTCGGCGTGATGGGCGCGCCCAGCTGCGGGAGCGGGCCGGCGTGGGCGACGCCGGCCAAGAAGCCGAGCGCCGCGACGAGGAGGGCGCGCTTCATACCGAGACGAGCCTCCGGAGGCCGAGCGCCGCGGCGGTCATGCCGAGGAGCGCGCCCACGGCGACCATCCCGAAGACGACGCCGATCGGCAGGAACGACGGCTCGACGCCGACGAGCGTGGCGAGCTCGCCGTCGAGACGACCTCGCACCAAGAAGAAGAGCGCCCCGAGCAGGCCGATCGCGCCGACGGCCCCCAGCCCACCTTGCGCGCTCCCCTCGAGGAGGAACGGCCCCTTGACGAAGGAGTCGGTCGCGCCGACGAGCTTCAGCACCTCGACCTCGGTCTTCCGGCGCTGGAGCGCCAAGCGGATCGTCGAGCCGACCACCGCGAGCACCGACGCGAACACGACGAGCGCGAGCAGCGCCGCCGCGGCCACCCCGCCGCGCACGAGCCGCGAGAGCCGCTCGGTCCAAGCGCCGTACGTCTCCACGTCCTCGACGCTCGGCAGCATCTTGATCTTCGCGACGATGTCGGCCATCTCGGCGTCGCTCATCTCCGGCCGCACCTCGACCTCGATCGACGCGGGGAACGCCTCGACCGGCAGCGCCGCGAGCTCGCTCTTTGCGTCCATCTCGACGAGCCCGAACTCGGTGCGCGCCTGGCCACTCGACACGTAGCGCACGTGCGTGACGCCGGGCACCGCGCCGAGCGCGGCCTTGAACGTCTCGATGTCCTGCTGCGTCGCGCTCTCTTTCAAGTAGATCGACGCGCGCCCGGCCTTCGCCCAGCGATCCTCGATCGCGCGGAGGTTGGTGACGACGAGGAGCGCCGCCCCGAGGCAGACGAACGCGACCGCCAGCGAGAAGACCGACAGCGCGTGGAGGCGCCACTCGCGAAGCATTCCGCGGCGCGCGCGGCGCGTGATTCCGATCGAACCATCCAGCATGAGAGCGAGCTCCTGAGGCTGAGACTGCGGGCGGGCGAGAGCGAGGCGAAAAGAAGGCGAAAAGGAGAAGCGGAAGCTAAACGGGCAACTGATTGTCGTACTCGTCGACCTGGCTTACGCCGGTCGGCACGTCCATCGCCTTGCCGTCGTCGAGGACGATGAGGCGGCGCGCGCGCACTTCGAGGAGCGAGCGATCGTGCGTCGCGAAGAGCACGGTCGTGCCGTTCTCGTGGATCTCCTCGAACAAGCCGAGGATGTCGATCGCGAGCTGCGGGTCGAGGTTGCCGGTCGGCTCGTCCGCGAGGATGAGCGCCGGCTCGCCGACGATCGCGCGCGCGACGGCCACGCGCTGCTGCTCGCCGCCGGAGAGCACACCGGCCGGATCTTCCCCGCGCCCCTGAAGCCCCACGCGCTCGAGCGCCTCGCCGACGCGCGAGCGAATGAGACGCGCGGGCAAGCCGAGGACCTCGAGCGTGATCGCCACGTTCTCGAAGACGCTCCACGACGTGACGAGCTTGAAGTCCTGGAACACCGTGCCGATGTTGCGGCGCAGGTACGGGACGCTCGCGTCGGTGAGGCGCGCGACGTCACGGCCCATGAAGAGGATGCGCCCCTGATCGACGCGCTCGGCGCGGTACAAGAGGCGAAGCAGCGTCGACTTGCCGGAGCCGCTCGGCCCCGTGATGAAGACGAACTCGCCGCGCTCGATGATGAGGTTCATCCCGCGCAGGACGGGCGCGCCGGGGCGGTAGGACTTGTAGACGTCCTCGAACATCAGGATCGGGCGCTGCGCGGCGTCGCGCGCGAACCGCGGGCCTTCGCGGAGAAGCGGACGGAAGGGGCGGTCGCGGCCGCCGTCTAGGCGGCGGAGCTCGTCGTCGTCGGATCCCGGCATACATCAGCGGGTAACAGCTAGGGTCGGGCGGCTACAACTTTTCGGCCAGCCCGCGGGCCCTCCGTCAGGCGCGCGGCGCGCTCCGCGATGGAGAGCGCGCGGGCGCCGTCCATGCCGGTCGCCACGACGGACGGCCGGCCGGCGAGCGCATCGTGGAGCGCCTCGGCCTGCGCGAGCAGCGGTTCGACCAGGTGGAGCGGCACGAGCTCGGCGCGCCCGCCGGAGCGCGGGGTCACGAGGAGCCGCGGCGCGAGCAGGTCCCCCTCGTAGACGTGCGTGGCGGTCGCGAGCGTGATCGCGCGGCGGCGGACGGGCGCGTTGCGATCGACCCGCACGCGCGCGAGGGCGCCGCTCGCGGCCTGGAGCGTGAGGAGTGCGCGCGCGTCGTTGCCCTCGGCGCGCCGCAGCGTGGCCGGCCCGCCGCCGAGGAGGGCGACGAGATCGATGTCGTGCACGCCGAGGTTCAGCAGCACGCCCTCGCCGGCCAAGGGCTCCGCGTGGTCGTGCCCCAGGTCCGCGCGCCGCTGACCGCGCGGCGGCCCCTCGCGCCAGAGGTCGAGGGCGACGACATCGCGCGGCGCGACGCGCTCCGCCAGGGCGCGGACGACCGGGTTGAAGCGCTCGGAGTGCCCGACGAACAGCCGCGCGCCGCGCGCCTTGGCGAGCCCCACGAGGTGCTCGGCGTCCGCCGCGGCGGCGCAGATCGGCTTCTCGACGAGCACGCTGCGCCCGGCGCCGAGCGCCGCCTCCACGCCGGCGCGATGGGCGGCGATGGGCGTCGCGATGACGAGCACGTCGGCGCGCGCGATCGCGTCGTCGGCGTCGCGAAGGCAGGGCACGCCGAGCTCGGCGGCCACTTCGGCGGCGACGCGCGCGCTCGCGTCCACCACGCCGACGACCTCGAAGGCCTCGAGGGACCCCAGCACCCGCGCGTGCCGCCGACCCATCTCCCCGACGCCGAGCACGGCGACGCGCACTTCGCGCGTAATCTTGCGGGATTGATTCAGCATTTCGAGTTGAATTCCTCGCGCCCCCCCGCAGGCAATTCCCGTCTAGAGTGAGAGTTTCCCGAATAACACGCGCAGAGCGCGCGTCGAACGTGAATGCAGAGGAGCTCGATGAAACTTCGAAGCGGTTCGCTGGTCGTCCTGGGCGCGATCGTCTCGGCGTGCGCCGTCCACATCGGCGATGCGCCGCCGCCGAACGGGCCGCCCGCGAGCCCCGGCGCCGCGCCGGCTCCTGCACCGGCACCGGCACCTGCGCCGGTCCCCGCGGCTCCCGCCGCCAACTCGCCGCCCGCCGCTCCACCGCCGCCTCCGTCCTCGCCCGCGAGCACGACGACAACGTCTGTCGTACATACGCGCACGTTGGCGGCGATGAACGCCGGCTCGCCGGCGGACGCCACCGGCGGGACGACGGCGACGCCCGGAGTCGCCGCGACGCCGGCCGCGCCGGCCGCGCCGTCGACGCTGCAGGTCCAGCACATCAGCCCGCACGCCTTCTCGAAGGTCGACCCGGTCAACGTCAAGTTCCTCCAGGCCGCCCGTGCCCGTCAGCCCAAGCTGTGCGGCCCCGTCGAGGTCGCGCCCGGCAACTGGGTCCGCATCGACTGCCACATGTACCAGCCGATCGCGAAGGCGTCGCCGCACTGGTCGGCGCGCCGCTCGAAGATGTTCACGAGCGCGCCGGTCAACAAGATGGCGGGCGCGGGCGGCGCCCCGGCCGCGCCGAGGGTCCACCCGGTCTTTCTGAGCGCGCACCGGAACACGTCGTCGGCGATCCACAAAGGCTCCGGCGTCGTCAGCCCGAACGACAGCGGCGGCAGCGATTTCCCCGACGTCGTCGATCACCGCACGAGCAACGTCGAGGGGCCGATCAAGAACCAGGGCTACGTCGGCTCGTGCACGGCGTTCTCGCTGTCGTCGACGATCGACAACGCCATCCGCCGCGCCGGCAAGACGGACGTGAGCTCCCCCGCGCACATCTGGGCGCACTACGGCACGCCGAGCATGAGCCTCGCCGGCGACGCGAACCTCAACAAGTCGATCACGTCGTTCGAGAACTGGCCGTACAGCGGCAAGGAGGCGTGCCAGTTCTCCACCGACGCGAGCGATGACTGCGGCGACAGCTACCACGTGACGCCGAACTCGGCGAAGAGCGACTCGGCGCTTCAGGCCAAGCTGGCGAAGGCCGACGGGCTGGGGATCCAGAAGCTCGTCTCCGTCGAGAAGCTGGAGACGTCGCCGCTCAACATCGACGAGCTGAAGAGCGTGCTCGCGAGCGGGACCGACCTTTGGTTCGCGATGTACGTCGGCTCGACGTGGATGGGCCACTCGATCCAAAACGGCGTCATCCCGGACTGGAGCGCGCCCGAAGGCGGTCATGCGATCACGATGTCCGGCTATCGCAAGATGCCGAACGGTACGCACCAGTTCCTCGTCCACAACAGCTGGGGCGAGTCGTGGGCCGACCACGGCTACGCGTGGGTGACCGAGGCGTCGATGAAGAAGTGGCTGAAATACGCCTACAAGGTGAAACTCGACGCGGGCGGCGCGAAGCCGAGCGAGCTCACCGACGACGACTGCGCGGACGACGAGCTCGTCGACTCCGTCACCGGCCAGTGCGCCAAGACGTGCAGCGACGACTCGCGCCCGACGGGCGGCAAGTGTCCGACGGAGTCGAGCGCCCTCCCGAGGCACTGAGGTCGAGGGAGCTCCGCGCGGGCGAGCGGCGAGTCTCTCCGTGGACTAAGGCGCGAGCCCGGCGCGGAGGAACTCGGCGGTCTTCGTCCAGAGCGCCTCGGCCATCACCGGCTCGTACGGCAGGTGCGTGATGCCCACGAGCGGCAGGAACTCGAACGGCCGCCCCACCTGCTCCATCGCGCCGATGAGCTTCATCGTGTGTGCATAGTGCACGTTGTCGTCGGCGGTGCCGTGGACGAGCAGCAGCGGGCGAACCGGCTGGTCCTTCTTCGGCGCGGCGTACGTGAGTAGGGACGCCGCGTCGTACGCCGCTTTGTTCGTCTCGGGCAGGCCGAGGTAACGCTCGGTGTAGCAGCTGTCGTAGTCGCGCCAGTCGACGACCGGCGCGATCGCGACGCCGACCTTGAACACGTCCGGGCGCGCGAGCACCGCCAGCGCCGAGAGGTAGCCGCCGTACGAGCCGCCGTAGATGCCGACGCGCGACGTGTCGAGCTCTGGCAGCCGCTTGCCGAGCGCCTCGATCGTGGCGACGTGCCCGGCGAGCGGAACTTCGCCCGGCTTGCCCTCGAGCGCGCGCTCCCACGCGCGGCCGCGGTTCGGCGTGCCGCGCGCGTCGAGCACGACGACGATCGCGCCGGTCGCGTCCGCCATCCACTGCGCCTGCAGGTACGTCGACGACGAGAGGACGACCTGCTGGTGATGCGGCCCGCCGTACACGGCGTCGAGCACCGGGTATTTGCGGGATTTGTCGAAATTCTGCGGTCGAATGACGCCCACGTGCACGGCGTCGGGGCCGACGGTGAGCATCTCCGGCTTCGGCACGATGCCGGGATCCTCGGCGGCGGAGGGGATCGGCGTGGGGCTCTTGCCCTCGAGGTCGTACGCGTACCAACGCGGCGCCGCGCTCCGCCACGTCGCGGTCGCCACGTACGTGTCGTGGCCCTCGCCGAAGCGCGCGGAGACCGAGCCGTCGGGCAGCTCGATGACGAGCTTCGGCGCGCCGCCCGAGAGCGCGACGCTCTCGACCTTCGACGCCACCGGCTCGTCGCCCGTCATCGCGGTGACGCGACCGCGCGCGGCGTCGACGTCGACGAGCGCGCGGTAGCCCTTCGAGAGGAGCGTCGCCCCCGCTTCGCCCTTGCTGCCGCGCAGCTCGAGCGCCCACTCGCCGCTGCGCTCCGTCGACCACAGGAAGCGCCCGTCCGGCAGGAAGCGCGGGACGGTGGTGTCCACGTTGAGCCACGCGTCGTCGTGCTCGGTGACGAGCGCAGTCGTCTTGCCGGTCTGCGCGTCGACGGCGAGGAGCGCGGCGTTCTTCTGCGGGCGATCGAGCGCGTAGACGGCGAGCTGCGCCTTGTCCCACGTCACGGTGGCGACGTACGGCAGCTTTTCGCGATCCCAGCGGACCCACGTGATCGGGCCGGCGCCCGTCGCCGCCACGACGCCGAGGCGCAGCTCCGCGTTCGGGCGGCCCGGCCGCGGGTAGCGCGTGCGCTCGGGCTCCTTGTCGGGGTGCTTGACGTCGGGCACCGCGATCGCGTCGACCTTCGACATGTCAGCCTCCTCGAAGAGGAGCTTGCTGCCGTCGGGCGACCACCAGAAGCCGCGGAAGCGCTCGAGCTCTTCTTGCGCGACGAACTCGGCGAGGCCGTGGGTCTTCGTCTCGCTTCCGCCGCGCGTGACCGCGACCTCGCGCGCGCCGTCGTCCAGGCCGAGCGCGTAGACGTCCGCGCCGCGCACGTACGCGACGCGCTTGCCGTCGGGCGACAGGTGCGGATCGATCGCGGCGCCGGGCCCGGTCCGGAGCTCCACCGCGGCGCCCGTCGCGCGCGTGAGCACGTAGAGGCG
>JAYVXL010000227.1:0-7346 GCA_043785185.1 Myxococcales bacterium | reverse complement strand
CCTTGTCGATGAGCGGGCCCACGAGCGTGCCGGGCTCCAGCGGATCGCCGACGCGGATGCGCCCGTAGACGTCCCGCAAGCGCGCGACCAGAGGACCGTGCACCGACTCGTGGACGATCAAGCGGCGCAGCGTCGTGCATCGCTGCCCGGCGGTGCCGACGGCGGCGAACGTGATCGCGCGCTCGGCGAGCGCGAGGTCGGCCGAAGGCGCCACGATCATCGCGTTGTTGCCGCCCAGCTCGAGGAGCGAACGACCAAGCCGCGCCGCGACGACGGGGGCCAGCGTCTTCCCCATGCGCGTCGAGCCCGTCGCGGAGACGAGCGGTACGCGCGCGTCGGCCGCGAGCTGCTCGCCGACCGGCCGCGCCCCGAAGAGCACCTGGGAAAGACCGGGCGGCGCGCCTCCGTGCTTCGCGGCGGCGCGCTCGAAGAGCTTCTGCGTCGCGAGCGCCGTGAGCGGCGTCTTTTCGGACGGCTTCCAGAGGACGGAGTCGCCGCAGACGAGCGCGAGCGCGGCGTTCCACGCCCAGACCGCCACGGGAAAGTTGAACGCGCTGATGACCGCGACGGGCCCAAGCGGATGCCAGGTCTCCATCATGCGGTGGCCGGGCCGCTCCGACGCGATCGTGAGGCCGTACAGCTGACGCGAGAGGCCGACGGCGAAGTCGCAGATGTCGATCATCTCCTGCACCTCGCCGAGGCCTTCTTGGAGGATCTTGCCGGCTTCGAGGGTGACGAGGCGCCCGAGCGCGTCCTTGTTCGCGCGGAGCTCCTCGCCGAACAGGCGAACCAGCTCGCCGCGGCGCGGCGCGGGCACGTCGCGCCACGCGCCGAACGCGCGAACGGCAGCGCCGATCTTGGCGTCGACGTCACCCGCCGTGTCCCCTCGGAGGCGCCCGAGCTCGCGCCCGTCGATCGGGCTCGTGCTCACGATGTCGCCGTGGGAAATCGCAGGCGTCAAGATGCCGAGGCGCGCGAGCGTTTCGTCGATGTTCATGAGGGGAGCCACTCTACCGCAGCACCGCGCCGCGCCGGCGACCTGGCGTAACGCACCCCTGAGTTACTTTTCGGTGGCACCGCCCTCTCGTCGTGCTAGAGCCTCTTCCCTTCCGCCCGAGGCAACGATGAAGCACGCGCGCGCATTCACTCGATGGACGGGGATCGTGTGCGCGCTCGGGCTCGTCGCGGGCTGCGACGCCCTCGCCGGCTCGGTCAACGGCAGCAGCGGCGCCGTCCCTCCGGGACAGGCCGACGGCGGCGACGTGGGCACGCCCGACGCGACCGTCGCCGAGCCCGAGGGCGGCAGCGACGCGGGCGCGCCGTGGGACGCGGCCGGCTGGGACGGCGACGTCGGCGGCCCGTGCCCGACGACCTTCCACTTCGCCCCGAGCGCGGGCAAGACGTACGCGAAGGTCGCCGTGACCGGCGAATGGAACGCGTGGGACCCGACCGGCGTGCCGTTGACCGCCGACGGCAAGGGGGGATTCGCCGCCCAAGTCCCGCTGTCGCCCGGCCTCGTCGGCTACAAGCTCCTCCTCGACGGCGCGTTCACGTTCGACGACGCCGCGCGCGTCCACAAATACGTCGGCGGCGTCGAGAACAGCGCGGTGCGCGTCGCCGACTGCCACGTGCCGACGCTCATGACGAAGGATCACAAAGTCGACCGCCCCTCGCCTGGGCAGGGCGTCTTCACCGCCACGGTGACCTATGCCGACGGCGTCGGCGCGCCGCCGCCGGGCCTCGACCCGTCGTCGCTCAAGGCGACGCTGCGCAAGGACGGCGCGCTCTCGAGCGCGACGGCGACGCTCGCGGTCGACGGCGTCACCGTCGCGGTGACCGCGCCGAACCTCGGCGACGGCAAGTACACGGTCCTCGTCGACGCCGCCGATCGCGCCGGGCGCAAGGCCAAGACGCTCCGCCTCGTCTTTTGGGTCGAGGCCGAGGCGTACTCCTGGAGCGACGCGCTCATCTACATGGCGATGGTCGACCGCTTCAAGGACGGCGATCCGTCGAACAACCCCGCGCCCACCGCGAGCGTCGACCCGCGCGCCGACTTCAAGGGCGGTGACCTCAACGGCGTGAAGGCGGCGATCGAGGCCGGCACGTTCGACAAGCTCGGCGTCCGCGCGCTTTGGCTCTCGCCGTACCACACGAACCCGAAGGGCGCGTGGATGGCCGCGGACGGCGTGCACCTGACGATGGGCTACCACGGCTACTGGCCGGTGAAGCCCCGCGAGGTGGAGCCGCGCATCGGCGGCAACGACGCGCTCAAGGCCCTCGTCGCGAGCGCGCACGCGCACGGCATCCGCGTGCTGCAAGACTTCGTCGTGAACCACGTCCACCAGGACCACGAGTACTTCGCGCAGCACCCGAGCTGGTTCCGCACCGGCTGCATCTGCGGCACGCCCAACTGCGATTGGACCGTGCACGCCCTCGACTGCCTCTTCGCGAGCTACATGCCGGACGTGAACTGGACCGTCCCCGAGGTCGCCGAGGCCTGGACCGAGGACGCGGTCTGGTGGGTCGATACGTTCGACCTCGATGGCCTGCGACTCGACGCCGTGAAGCACGTGGAGAACATCGCGACGTTCAACATGAGCGCGCGCCTGCGGGACGAGTTCGAGCAGGCGGGCACTCGGCTCTTTCTGACGGGCGAGACCGCGATGGGCTGGAAGGGGGACAACCCCGCCGACAGCCAGGGCGAGTACGACAAGATCAGCCAGTACATCGGCCCCAACCAGCTCGACGGGCAAGCCGACTTCGTCACGTACTACGCCGTCCCCGTCACCGCGTTCGTGAGCGATTCGGCCAGCCACAACATGCCGCACGTCGACTTCTGGACGAAGCACGCCCTCCAGCAGTACCCGCAGGGCGCGATCATGACGCCGTACATCGGCAGCCACGACACGCCGCGCTTCGTCACGCTGGCGAGCCAGCCCGGCACCGCGGGCAATCAGTGGACCAACCCCGCGCCGCCGCCGTCGGGCACCGACGCCTACGAGCGGGAGCGGATCGCGCTCGCGTGGCTGCTCGGCGGGCCCGGCGCCCCGATGATTTACTACGGCGACGAGTACGGCGAGTGGGGCGGCGCCGATCCGAACAATCGCGCGATGTGGCGCGGCGATGGCTCGCTCTCCGGCGACGAGCAGACGACGCTCGCGTTCACGCGCAAGCTCGGCGCGGCGCGTAAAGCGCTCTCGCCGCTGCGCCGCGGCTCGTACGTGTCGGTCGTGAACAGCAACGAGGACGTGATCGTCTTCGCGCGCAAGGACTCGACGGGCGCCGCCCTCGTCGCGATCAACAAGTCGACCGGCGCGCGCACCGTCTCCGCGCCGCTGCCGATCGGGCTCCTCCCCGACGGCACGCTCCACGATCGGTTGGGCGGCGTCGACGTGCCCGTCACCGGCGGCGCCGTGAACCTCACGCTCGGAGCGCGCGCCGCCGCCATCCTGGCGCCCTGACCCCTTGATGAAACGCCTCCTCTGCCTCGCGCTCCTCCTCGCGCCATCGCTGGCCCGCGCAGAGGATCCGGTCTCGCCGCCGACCGCGACCGCGTCGACGCCGCCGACCGCGCCAGGGACACCGATCGCGCCACCGGCCGCGCCCGCGCCGCCGCCGCCCGCGGTCGCCGAAACGGGCCACTTCGAGTTCGGCTCGTATGGCCGTGTGCGCATCGCCAGCGATCTTCGCGGCGGCACCGGTCGGCAGTCCAACGTCGTCGCCCACGGCTCGCGCGTCGACGAGGAGAGCTACGCCGAGCTCGAGCTCCGCCGCGAGGACACGTTCCAGGACGCCATCAAGACGAAGGTCGTCGCCACCGCCGCCCTCTTCCCGCCGCTCTTCCACTTCAGCGGCAACGCGTCGCAGCAGATCGCGATCCGCAACCTCTACGCGCAGGCGCAGTACGACGCGCTCACGGTGTGGGTCGGGGCGCGCATGTACCGCGGCGACGACATCTACCTCCTCGACTGGTGGCCGCTCGACAACCAGAACACCGTCGGCGGCGGCGCGGGCTACAAGCTGCCCAACGACGCGACGACGATCCAAGCGCACGTCGGCATGCAGCGCCTCGACAACCCGTACCAGTTCCAGCAAATCCAGGCGGTCGCGCCGTTCGGCATCGGAACCGTGACGGTGACGAAGCTCGACCGGCCGCGCGTCGTCGAGACGCTCAAGCTCACGCACCTGATGAAGCAGGATGCAAGAAAGGGCGGCTTCAAGGTCATCGCGTATGGCGAGGCGCACGAGCTCGCCGCCGGCGTCGCAAAGGACACGGTCACGAGCGTCGAGAAGCCGCTGCCGAGCGACCAAGGATTCATGATCGGCACCGAGCTGGCGTACTGGACGGGCGAGCGCGACACGTTCGTGCAGCTCTTTCTCCGCCACGCGCGCGGCATCGCGGCGTACGACTCGCTCGCGTCGCCGTCGACGTTCGCGAACGATCGGACGACGAGCGGCTCCTCCGAGACCCTCCTCGCGCTCGGCGGCAACTGGGAGGCCGGGCCGTTCGGCCTGCTCGTCGGCGGCTACCTGCGCTTCTTCCGCGACGGCGATCCGTCGCCCACGTCGACGCAGAAGTTCGACGAGGGGACGATCGACGTGCGCCCGCAGCTCTACGTCGGCGACCACTGGGGCCTCGCCGTCGACGGGAGCTTCCAGGCGCGGAGGTTCGCCACGATCGATCCCACGACGAACGCGCCCTTGAGCGCGTCGGTGTGGAAGCTCGGCGTCCTGCCGTATTTTTCGCCGTCCGGGCGCGGCTCGTACAAGCGGCCGCAGTTTCGCCTGATCTACGCGGTGAGCGCGCGCAACTCCGGCACGAAGGCCTTGTTCGCGGCGGAGGACGTCTTCGCGCAGCGCGGCGTCGAGCACTTCGCAGGCGTCGGCGTGGAGTGGTGGTTCAACTCGAGCTCGTATCCGTGAGGGGGCTCCGCAAATGATTCTACGAATTGGTAGTACAAATTGGTGCACACAAATTTGTAGGACAAGTTGGTTCCTCGCCGCCACCCTCCTTCCCGGCGCCGCGTGCGTGAGCGTGCCCGACAACGGCAAACAGCCCATCCTCGCGACGCACGTGCAGGACTGGCGCGACGAGGTCATCTACCAGGTCCTCATCGATCGCTTCGCCGACGGTGACGTGAACAACGACACGCGCGTCCAAGCCGGCGCGCTCGCGCGCTACCAGGGCGGCGACTGGAAAGGCATCGAGGACCACCTCGACTACTTCACGGACCTCGGCGTGACGACGCTGTGGATTTCTCCGGTCGTCAAGAACGTCGAGACCGACGCTGACGTCGACGGCTACCACGGCTACTGGGCGCAAGACCTGGGCCAGACCAACCCGCACTTCGGCGATCTCGCCGCGCTGCGCTCGATGGTCGCGAGCGCGCACGATCACGGCCTCAAGGTGGTGCTCGACATCGTCACCAACCACATGGGCCAGGCCTTCTATTACGACATGAACCTGAACGGCCACCCCGACATCTACATCGCCGGGACGGGCGGGACGTCGCCGGTGACGCGCATCAGCGAGTTCGACCCGGACTTCGACCCGCGCGGTGTGCAGGCGTTTACGTCGCTGGGCAACGACGGGCGCGCGCCGATCATCTTCCTCCAGGACCCGGCGATCAACCGCGTGCCGCCGCCCGGCATTCTCGGCACGGCGCGCGCGTACCACGGGTTCGGCCGCATCCTCGACTACGAGGTCCCGCAGCAGCGCCTGCTCGGCGACTTCCCGGGCGGCCTGAAGGACGTCGCGACCGAGCTACCGGAGGTGCGCGCCGCGCTGATCGACGCGTACGCGAAGTGGGTGGAGCTCGCGGACCTCGACGGCTTCCGCATCGACACGGTGAAGCACGTCGAGGAGGACTTCTGGGTCCAGTTCGCGACGACGGTGCGCCAGCGCCTCGCGCCCCAGGGCAAGAACAACTTCCTCATGTTCGGCGAAGCGTTCGACGGCCACGACGAGCTGCTCGGCCGCTACACCCAGCCCGGCATGCTCGACAGCGTTTTTTACTTCTCGCAGCACTTCCAGGTGTTCCGCGACGTCTTCCAGATGGCGCACGACCCGGCGCAGCAGAAGGGCACCGCGCAGATCGAAGACCTCTGGGCGAAGCGCGCAACGAACTATAGCGGGGCGCCGCAGCCCGGCGGCATCGGCGTCGCGCCGGCGAAGGCGCTCGTGAATTTTCTCGACAACCACGACGTGAGTCGCTTCCTCTTCGACGCGCAGGGCGACAAGGACGCGCTCAAGAACGCGCTCACGCTGCTGATGACCGAGGACGGCATCCCGTGCCTCTACTACGGGACCGAGCAGGAGTTCGCCGGTGGCAACGATCCGGCCAACCGCGAGGTGCTCTGGACGACCGGCTTCGCGCGCACGCCGGAGACGTTCCAGCACTTCCGCAAGCTGTCGCGCATCCGCCGCGGCTACAAAGCGCTCACGCGCGGCGATCTCAAGGTCGTCTACTCCACGACGCACACCGGGCAGGAGCCGGACGCCGGCGTCTTCGCGTTCGAGCGCGGCGGCGGCGACGCGCCCGGCGGGTACGCGCTCGTCGTGCTCAACTCGAACGCGAAGAAGGCGAGCGCGCCCGGCGACGCGGGCAAGACGCTCACGACCACGCGCCCCCGCGCGCAGCTCGTCGACGTGCTCGACCCGGCGAAGGCGAAGTATTCCACCGACGCGAGCGGCGTGCTCAACGTGACGGTGCCGCCGCAGAAGGCCATGATCCTCATTCCTGCGGATCAGGTGAACCCCGCGATCTGATCCGTTCATTCCGCCACGGATTTCTGATCCCCAGCGACGGCGAACGTCGTGCGCCTCAGCTGCAGTTCCGGCCCGGGCGGAGTTTCCTCGCACTTTGCCGCCGCATTCGTCGCCACGTGCGCGCATGGCGCTGCGAACCTGTCGCACGCGCGTTAGATTTCGCGGACCATGCTTGGCCTTCTCGCACGAACGTTACGCTTCCTCGCCGCGGTGATCCTGCTCCCGCTGCGGCGCCTCGCGCGCGCGCGCGCGGCGCCAAAGGGCGCGTTTCTCACGCTCGAGATCGACGGCGCGGTCGTGGACGTCGCGTCGCCACGGCCGCTCTGGCAGCGCCTCCTCCGCGGGCACCAGCCGCGCCCCGTCGTGCTGCACGATCTCGCGGGGCTCGTCACCGCGATGCGCGGCGACGTGCGCGTGCGCGGCCTCCTCGTGACGATCCGCGCGCTCGGGCCCGGGATGGCGACGGCGACGTCGCTGCGCGTCCTTTTGGCGCGCCTTCGCGCGGCGGGCAAGGAGGTCGTCGTTCACCTGCCGCTCGGCGGCGACACGAAAGAGCTCTACGTCGCGAGCGCCGCGA
>JAYVXL010000226.1:0-7365 GCA_043785185.1 Myxococcales bacterium | reverse complement strand
CCGGCGGCGTCGACCGTCTGGCCGAAGGCGACGCACATCTCGAGGCCGAACGGCAGATCGTGGCCCGTCGTGTTGTTCCACGCGCACCGCAGGTGAATCTCGTCGCCGACCTTGAGCTCGTAAGGCGCCGACGGATCGCGCGTCACGAGCGGCGGGTGGAAGACGAAGGCCGGGTCCCAGTCGACGTCGACGATGCGATCGGTGACGCCGTCGCGCGTGCGCTCGACGGTGATGTGCTCGCCCCACGCGTGCATGTGCGGCTGCAGCATCCAGATCGAGAGCGGCTGCTTCATCGTGCAGCGGACGTCGTGCGACGAGCGGCCCGGCTTCGCGCGCATCTGCGTGTCGAGCCAGGTCACCGCGCTCGTGCGCGTGACCTTTGCGCCGGGGTCGGCGAAGCGGACGTTCACCGCCGACTGCGCGTCGACCGTCTCCGTGCCGGCGTTCAGGTAGTGGTGGTTGGCGACGATTTGACCGCCCTTCGGCACGCGCGCGACGAGGTTGCCCGGCAGCTTCGCGGCCGCGCCTTCGCCGCCGCCGCTGACGAAGCGGAACGACGCCATGTCGTCGTCGGTGCAGAGGCGCGTCGTGCCGGGCGGCTGCGTGCGCTCGGTGTAGAAGAGCACCACGTGGTGGCCGGTCTTCGACTGGAAGGCGTCGACCTCTTGCACGTCGAGGTCGGCGTCGGCGACGTGATCGGTCCACGTGCACCACTCCTCGCTCGCCTGCGGCTGGATGCCGCGCACGATCGGCATGATGACCTGGAAGCCGTGCGCCGGCGGCGCGTCGACCTTGGTGCCGCCGAGGATCGTGATGCCCGCCGGCCCGAGCGCGCCGGCGCCTTCGTTTTCTGGCGCCGCCCCGTGGCTGCCGCAGGCCGCGGACGCGGCGAGGAGGGTCGTGAGAACGAGACTTCGCATGTCGTGTCTCCCTTCGAACAGAAGACATCGCAACGCCCGTGCCGCGGCCCCGCGCGCCACCTTTCGGGCCTTTGGCGCCTGCGCGGGCGCGAAGGAGCGGCCTTTAGTCTGCGCCGCGGCGGACTCGCGTCCCGCGCGCGCGGCGCGTCAGGGGCACGCGACGAGCGCGCCGCCGGGCAGCGCAGAGCACGCGCACGCGCCGAAGCTGCAGCCGCCGCCCGTGCACTGCGCCTGCGAGCAGCCGTACGTCGCGGTGTTGTCGCACGAGTAGACGAGCTCGCTCGCGCCGTGGCGGACGCAGAAATCGGCGTAAGCCGGCGTGCCCGTGACGCAGAAGACGTCGCCGCAGCGGTAGCGGAACGCCGGCGTCGCGCAGCTCCCGGCGGTCGTCGTGTCCTTGCCGTTGCCGTTGGCGACGCACTCGTCGCTGTAGATGACGCTGTCGCAGCCGCAGACCTGGGTGGTGGGCGCCGGAGTGTTGGGGCAGCCGGTGCGATTCGCGCGGCAGTGGCCGGGCTGGCCGGCGCCGCAGAGGTGGTCGGCGAAGTGACAGACGGCGCCGGCGGGGCACTCGCTCGTCGCGCGGCAGGTGGCACCGGCGTCGGCGGGGGCGCCGCTGGTGCCGCTCGATCCGCTGGCGCCGCTCGATCCGCGGGTGCCGCTGGATCCGCTGGCGCCGCTAGTACCGCCAGAGCTGCCAGAGCCGCTCGTGCTGCCAGACCCGCCAGAGCCGCTCGCGCCGCTCGTCCCGCCACCGTCGGTCCCGGTGCCGCCGCCGGGCGCCCAGTCGAGCGCGCAGCCGCCGAGGACGGCCGCGGCGAGGGCCGCGAGCGCTCGCGCGGATCGAGCCGCCGCGGGCGGAGACTTCGCCATCCTCACAGCATACGCGGGCGCCCGGCCGGTGGTACATTGTCCCGACCGCCATGAGCACCCGCAACGACCGCTTCCTGCGCGCCCTACGTCGCGAAACGACCGACGTAACGCCCGTCTGGTTCATGCGCCAGGCCGGCCGCTACATGCCCGAGTACCGCGCGCTCCGGCTCAAGCACACGCTCCTCGAGCTGTGCAAAAACCCGGACCTCGCCACGCAAGTGACGCTCCAGCCCCTGCGCCTCGGCGTGGACGCGGCCATCCTCTTCGCCGACATCCTCCTGCCGCTCGAGCCGATGGGCGCGCCCTTCGAGTTCGCCAAGGGCGAGGGGCCGGTCATCCACGAGCCCATCGCGAGCCGCGCGCAGATTGACGCGCTCCGCGTCATCGAGCCCGAGGACGGCCTCGGCTACGTGCTCGCCGCGATCCGGAGCATCAAGAAGGAGCTCGCCGGCAAGGTGCCGCTCATCGGTTTCGCGGGCGCGCCGTTCACGCTCGCGAGCTACCTCGTCGAGGGCGGCAAATCGGCGCACTTCACGAAGACGAAGAAGCTCATGTACGCCGAGCCGGACGCGTGGAACGCGCTCATGACCAAGCTCTCCGAGGTCGTGCGCCGCTACCTGCGCGCGCAGATCGTCGCCGGCGCCGACTGCGTTCAGCTGTTCGACTCGTGGGTTGGACAGCTCTCGCCGGAGGACTACAAAGAGTACGTGCAGCCGCACGTCGCGCACATCCTGAAGGACGTCGAGAAAGCCGGCGTCCCGGTCATCCACTTCGGCACCGGCACGCAGGCCCTCCTCGAGCTGCAGCGCGACGCCGGTGGCACCGCGATCGGGCTCGACTGGCGCACGCCGTTCGCCGAGGGTTGGAAGCGCATCGGCTACGACCGCGCGGTGCAGGGCAACATGGACCCGACGGTCCTGTTCGCCCCCGTCGAGATCGCCAAGAAGCACGCGAAGCGCGTCCTCGACGCTGCGGCGAAGCGCCCGGGGCACGTCTTCAACCTCGGCCACGGCATCCTCCCGGAGACGCCCGTCGAGACGGTGCAGGCCGTCATCGACTTCGTACACGAGCAATGAGCCCTCCTCCCAAGACAAGCGCCGTCGTCCTCATCGCCCACGGAACGGTCGACAAGCCCGACGAGCTGCCGGAGTTTCTCGCGAACATCCGCCGCGGCCAGCCGCCGAGCGCCGAGCTCCTCCACGAGGTGCGCCGGCGCTACGAGGCGATCGGCGGCAAATCGCCGCTCCTCGCCATCACGAAGAACGTCGCCGCCAAGGTGGAGCGCGCCCTCGCGGTCCCCACCCGCGTGGCGATGCGCCTGTGGCACCCGTACCCGAAGGACGTGCTCGCGGCGCTCGGCGAGGAGGGGATCACGCGCGTCGCCGTCGTGCCGCTCGCGCAGCACTCGGCGGCGATTTACGGCACGGCGATGAAGGAGGCCGCGGCCGCGCTCGCGAAGGCGGGCGGCCCGACCCTCGAGATCGTCGCGGCGACCAACTGGGGCCGTAACGGCACGCTCCTCGACGCGTACGCGACGAACATCCACCGCGCCATCGCCAAGATCCCCGAGGCCGAGCGCGCGCGCACGCGCATCGTGATGACCGCGCACAGCCTGCCGACGTTCATCATCAAGCAGGGCGATCCGTACGAGGACGAGGTCCGCGCGAGCGCGATGATGATCGCGCTGCGCCTCGGCCCGAACGCGCCCGACTACGTCGTCGCGTTCCAGAGCCAGGGGCTGAGCGGCCCCGGCCCCGGCGGAAAGCCCGTCGAGTGGCTCGGCCCGGATCTGCGCAGCGCCATCGACGCCGGCGCGCACGACGGGATGCGCCACCTCGTCATCGCGCCGATCGGCTTTCTGGCCGATCACGTGGAAATTCTCTACGACATCGACGTCGAGGCGAAGGGCTGGGCGCAGGAGCGCAAGATTGTCCTCCACCGCAGCGAGTCGCTCAACGACGGCGACGGGCTCGTCCGCGCCGTCGTCGACGTGGCCCGCCCGCTCTTGGGCGCCGCGGCACGCGCAGGCGGCGGAGGCGGCGGGGTCGAAGGATGACGAAGCGGCGCGTCGTCGTCGTCGGCGGGGGAATCTCCGGGCTCTCCACCGCGTACGCCCTCGCGCCGTCCTGCGACGTGACGCTCCTCGAGGCGTCGCCCCGCCTCGGCGGCAACATCGTGACCGTGGAGAGCGCCGGCTTCACGCTCGACGGCGGGCCTGACTCGTGGGTCAACACGAAGCCGGCGGCCCGCGCGCTCGCGTGCGCGCTGGGGCTCGAGGGCGAGCTCATCGACACCGAGGGCGCGAGCCGCAAGGTGTACGTCGCGCAAGGCGGCGCGCTCCTGCCGATGCCCGACGGGCTCGTGCTCGGCATCCCGACGAAGCTCTCGCCGATGGTGACGACGCCGCTCTTCACGTGGGACGGCAAGCTGCGCATGGCGCTCGAGCCGTTCATCCCGGCGCGGCAGGCCGACACCGACGAGTCCATCGGCGAGTTCTTTGCGCGCCGCCTCGGCGACGAGGTCACCGACAAGCTCATCGGCCCGTTGCTCAGCGGCATCTACGCGGGCGACGCGTGGGAGCTGTCGATCCAGGCCACGTTCCCGCAGTTCGTGGAGGCCGAGCGCACGCACGGGTCGCTCGTGCGCGCGATGCGCGCGAACAAGCGCGCGGCGGCGGCGGATGGCGCGGGCGACAAGCCGAAGAGCGCGTTCACGTCGCTGCGCGGCGGGATGGTCACCTTCGTGGAGGCGCTCGCGGCGCGCCTCGAGCCGGTCGCGAAGCTGCGCATGGGGCAGCGGGTCGACGCGGTCCTGCGCGCGCCGGAGGCGGCGGGCGGGGACGCCTGGACCGTCGTGACCGAGGGCGGGGAGCGGCTCGTCGCCGACGACGTCGTCTTCGCCGGCCCGGCGCACGCGCTCGCCCACGCCGCGCGCGACCTCGACCTTGCGCTCACGAAGGCGCTCCGCGCGATGAAGTACACGTCGACGGCGACCGTCTTCTTCGCGCTGCGCCGCGAAGACGTGGCCCACCCGCTCGACGGCGTCGGCTACATCGTGCCGCGCTCCGAGCGCCGGTCGACGACGGCGGCGACGTGGGTGTCGAGCAAGTGGGCGCACCGCGCGCCTTCGGGGCACGTCCTCATCCGCACGTTCTTCGGCGGCGCCGGCCGCGAGGACGCCGTCGAGCAGAGCGATCGCGCGCTCGTGGCGATCGCCGCCCGGGAGATCGAGGCGATGATGGGCATCAAGGTCAACCCGGTCTTCACGCACGTCTTTCGCTTCCGCCGCGCGAGCCCGCAACCGACGCTCGGCCACCTCGGGCGCGTGAAGCACGTGCGCGAAGAGCTCGCGCGGTGGCCGGGGCTCCACGCCACCGGCAGCGGCTTCGCGATCGGCATCCCCGACTGCATCAAGCTCGCGCAGGAGACGGCCAACGCCGTCCTCGCGCGGCCGCGCTAAAAGCCGGGGTTCGGCGCGAAGCCGTTGGACGTCGCAGGCGCGGGTACGGGCGCGGGCTCGGGTACGGGCGCGGGTGACGTCGCGGCGGTGCTCTGTGCGCGCGGTGGCCGCTTCGAGCGGGCGGGCGGCGCGCTCGCGGACAGCGGGGGCCGCGCAGCGGCGGTCGTCGCGGGCGCGGAGGGGAGGTCGGGAATCGGCGGCGCAGACGGCGCCGGCGGCGCGAGGGTCGGCGGCAACGCGGAGCTGGGCGCCGCGGCGGGCGGCGAGGAGATGCGCGCGCTCGTCACGAGCGCGGCGCCGACCACGGCGACGCCAACGAGCGCGAGCCCCAGCCAACGCAGCCGCGGCGAGGTGGCGGGCCGCGGAGGCACCGTCGCGCCGATCCCGTCGGCGGTGCGGTGGCTGCGGCGCTGCGGCGGCGGCGGCGCCGTCCGCAGCACCTTGACGAGATCGGCCTCCGCCATTCCGATCGCGGCCCCCAACGCCATCGCCATCTCCGCGGCCGTCGCGTGCCGCTCCGCCGGTCGCTTCGAGAGCGCGCGCCGGACCTCGATCCAAAGCGCCGGCGGGATGCTCGGATCCGGGTCGACCTCCTGTTCGAGCACCGCGGCGAGGCGCGCCGACGGCGCCGCGGCGTTGAACGGCGGCGCGCCGGTCATCATCTCGTAGAGGACCGCCCCCATCGCGAACAGATCGCTCCGCCCGTCGATCGCGCCGGCGTCCGCCCGGATCTGCTCGGGGGACATGTAGCCGGGCGTGCCGAGCACCTCGCCGTCGGCGGTGTTCGACCCCTGCTCCTCGGCCGTCGTCCCCTTCGCGATGCCGAAATCGAGCAGCTTCGGCACCATCTGCCCGTCCGGCTCGACCGACAAGTACACGTTGCCCGGCTTCACGTCGCGGTGGAGCACGCCCTCTTTGTGGGCGTGGTCGAGCGCCGACAGGATCGGGACCGCGACGGCGACGGCCTCCTCGGGCGCAAGTCTCCCCTCGCGCAGGCGCGCTTCGAGGGTCTGCCCGCTCAGCAGCTCCATCACGAGCAGGAGCGAGCCGTCGGGCTCCTCGACGAGATCGAACACCCGCGTGATGCTCCGATGGCGGAGCCGCGAGCCGACGCGGGCCTCGTGGCGGAACCGCGCGGCGGCGCCGCCGGCGCGGGCGCCGTCGGGGAGGAGCACCTTCAACGCGACCTCGGCGTTCACGAGCTCGTTGTGAGCGACCCAGACGGAGCCCATTCCGCCCGAGCCGACCGGTCTGACGAGGACGTACTTGCCTCCTATCCGTTCCCCGGACCTCACAGCCTCAGGCTAGCAGCAAGGCCGCCGGACGCGCGCCCGCGAGGCAACTTCGCCGGGCGGCGCGGCGAGCGGGTCAGGCGGCGATGAGCGTACGAAGCGGCCGGAGGGCTTCGGGGGCGCCGATGCCGCGCAGATGCTCGAACAGCGCGCGCTCGGTCCGCGGGTGCATGCCATAGAACTCGATCCCGAGGCAGACGCCGTAGTCGCCCGGGCGGCGTCCGTGTAGGACACGCGCCACCGTGCCGAGCGCGTCAAACCAGGCGTTCGAGCGCGGCGCCTGGAAGGCGACGACCACCTCCTCGCCAGTGAGCACGCGCCGGGTCGCGCGCACCAGCATTCCCTGGGTCGACAGGTCGAGCGCCAGATCGCCGATGATCGTGAAGTCGTGCTCGCGGACGACCTCGCACGGGATGCGGACGTAGCGGCGAAACTGGTTGCGGACGGGGACGACGGGCATGGCGGGCTCCTCGACGCAGATCGTACGGACTGCGATCTCGGAGGGCCAAACGTTGTGCGATCCGCCGCGCCGGGGCGGCCGGGGCCACGCGCGCGCGAACGCGAACCCGTCGACCGCCGCCGCGGCCTCAGAACTCGGCGGGATCGGTGTACGTGCCGTAGACGCCGCGCAGCACGTCGCAGATCTCCTGCTGCGTGCAGTACGCCTTCGCCGCGAGGATGACCGAGGGCATCAGGTTCTCCTTCGACGCGGCCGCCGCGCGCACGGCCTCGAGGCACGCGGCGACGTTCGCGGCGTCGCGCGTCGCCTTCACGCGCTTCAGGTTGTCGACCTGCCGCGCTTGCACGGCCTCGTCGATCTT
>JAYVXL010000225.1:0-7396 GCA_043785185.1 Myxococcales bacterium | reverse complement strand
GCGAGCGCATCGGCGAGGCGCAGCGTGACGGCGGCGCGCGCGCCTGGCTCGGACGCCTCGTGGAGCCGCACGAGGTAGCGCGCGGCGTCGTCGAAGCTGCGCTTCTGCCCGGAGAGGCGCGCGAGGGCATCGAGCGACTCGGGGCGCGCCTCGATCGCGATCACCTTTTCGTGGTGCGCGATGGCAGCGCTGACGTCGCGCAGATTCTCTTCGGTGACCTTTGCGGCCCGGGCCCACAAGTCCGCGGC
Source organism: Myxococcales bacterium (assembly GCA_043785185.1). Taxonomy (GTDB): domain Bacteria; phylum Myxococcota_A; class Polyangia; order Polyangiales; family Polyangiaceae; genus JANYHK01. The sequence continues at coordinate 7,148 of JAYVXL010000225.1, read as the reverse complement.
CGCGGCCATCTCGTCGGCCTTCTCCGCGCGCGTCGCCTGCGTGGCGAGAAGCTCGGCGAGATCGTCGTGGCGGCCCTCTCCCTCGAGCAGGGCGACGAGCTGCCGCACCGTCGCGGCGTGGCGCGGGTCCTCGTCGAGGCTCTCGCGCAGCGTGGTGATGCTGCCCGCGGCGTCGCCGAGGAGCGTCTGCAGCGGCGCGGCCTCGAGGCGCAGCTCGACGCGGCGGGCGGCGGACTTCGCCGCGGCGATCTGCTTGCGCTTGAGCGCGAGCAGCTCCTCCTTCTGGCCCTTGCCCTCGTAGAGCGCGACGAGGTGGCCGACGGCGCGCGCGTCCTCCGGGTCCTCGCTGAAGAGCGCCATGTACAGCGCCACGGCGCGATCGTGATCGCCGAGGCGTTCGGCCGCGATGCGCGCGGCGTCGTGGCGCATGCCGCGCGACGTCAGCAGGCGGAACGGGAGGCGCGACGCGTCGACGAGGAGCTCGACGATGCGCTCGGCGTCGCCCTCCTCGTCGTGGATGCGAACGAGCTCGCGCAGCGCCCACTCGACGGCGCCGCTCGGCGCGCCCGGGCTCCCGAGCGTGACGGGGCCGTCGGGGTCGGAGCCGATCCACCGCTCGGTACCGAGCTTCAGCATGCGGTCGAGGATCGACTTGGCGAGCGAGCGATCGCCGACGGAGCCCGTCGTGATCTCCGCCGCCTCGCGCAGGAGGTCGAGATCGCCGCCGGTCGCCGTCGACAGGCGGAGGAGGCTCTCGACGAGCGGGCGGCCCTTGGTGCGGCGCTGCAGATGTGCGAGCTCGGAGAGGAGCTCCGCGTTCGACGCGTCGTACGCGAGCGCGCGCACGAACGCGGCCTCGGCGGCGTCGGGATCGCCGCGGCGATCGCGGTGCCAGCGCGCGACCTGCCCTTCGGTGTCGCGCGCGATCGACGCGGGCAAGTCCGGGCGCTCGCCGACCGCGGCGGCGAACGCGGCGGCCGCGGCGTCCCAAGCGCCGGGCGTGCCGGCGCTCTCCTCGACGGCCGCGACGAGCGTGGACTCGAGCCGATCGAGCGAGCGCGACGACTCCAGCACGACCTTCGCCGCCGCGTCCCACCGCATCACGCGGGCCGCGACGCGCACGGTCGCGCGCGCCGCCTCGAGATCGCGTGGCGCGTCTTGGGCGACGCGCAAGTACGCGACGAGCGCCGCGCGCGGATCGTCGAGCTTCGTCTCGAGCACCTCGCCCATGCGGAAGCGAAGCCCGGGGAGCCATGGCTCCACCGACGCGTGCGCCTCGCGCGCCTCGATCGCTTCGCGCTGGGCCTCCGCGAGCGCGCGCCACTGCCGCGTCGCGTCGGCGAGGCGGTGCAGCTGGTCCTCCACCGGCAAGGACTGCGGCTGGGCGAGGAACGCGCGCCGCGTCGCCGCGAACGCCATTTCGAGATCGCCGGCGCGCTCTTCGCTGATCTTCGCGGCTTCGAGCAGCACGGCGACCCGGTCGCCGTCGTCGTGCGCGGTGCTGAGGCGATGCTCGGTGAGCTCGAGGATCGGCTTCCACTCGTCGCACGCGCGGTACGCCTCGAGGAGGACCTCCACCGCCGCTGCGCGGTGCGGCAGCTGCGAGAGCAGGGCGTGCAAGCCCGCCCGCGCGCCGGCCTCGCGCGGGTCGGCGTGGAGCGCGGCGCCGTAGCTCTCGATCGCGTCCTTTGCGCCGTCGAGGTGCTCGCGCTGCACGTCACCGAGCGCGCGCAGGAGCGTGGCGCGCGCGCCCTTGTCGGCGGTCCGATCGGCCGCGCGATCGAGGAGCGCCGCGAGGTCCGCCCACTTGCGCGCGCCTTCGAGGAGCGCAATGAGCGCGCGCGTGCTCTCGTCGGACTCGCCGAACTCGGCCTCGACCTCGCGCCACGAGAGGATGGCCTCGTCGACCTCGGCGAGCTCGCGCGCCTGGATGTCGGCGACGCGCACGCGATCGGCGCGCGGGTCGCCGCCCGGGAGGTTCGCGCTCGCGCGCTTCTTCAGGATCTCGATGAGGCGGCGCCAGCGCGCGTCCTTGCCGAGGAGCTCGACGAGGCCGTTGAGCGCGGCTTCGTCGGCGGGGAAGCTCTCGAGCAGCGACTCCCAGGCCCAGATCGCGCGATCGGTCTCGGTCAGGTCGGTCGCCAAGCGCGCCGCCGTCGAGAGCACCTGGCGGCGCCCCTCCGGTTCGGGCTCGAGGAGCGAGAGGCGCTCGAGGACGTCGAGCCGTTCGCGCACGCGCCCCGCGGCGGCGAGCAGCGGCTCGATGCGGCGGCACGCCTGGTAGAGCGGCCCCTCGGCGATCGGCGAGATCATGAGGACTCGGAAAAATAGGTCGATCGCGCGCTCCGGCTCGCCCAGCCGCTCGGCGTGGACGACGCCGGCCTGCATGAGCAGATCGACGCGCAGCGAGTCGTCCGTGCAGTCGTCGGCGGCGGCGACGAGCACCTCGGCGAGACGGTCCTCGCTCCCGACGCGCGCGGCAATCTCGGCCAGGCGATCGCGGTGCTCGCCGACGTCCGGCTCGAGGAGCACGAGCGACACGTAGTGCTCCATCGCGCGCGGCTCGTTTCCGAGCTGCTGGTAGAGCGTCGCGATCTGCTGGTGACGGCGGATGCGCTCCTTCGCGTTCTTCACCGCCTCGAGCTCGACCTCGAGGATGCGGACGAGATCGGCCTCGCGCCCCTGCTCGACGTAGCGCTCCTTGAGGAGCGCCGCAGCGCGCTGGCGGACGAGCGTGCGCTTCGCGCCGCCGACCGGCATCATCGACTCGCGGCGCGACACCGGCGGGCGTTCGCTGTCCACGCCCGCGCCCCCGTGCGCGGCCGGACCGATCGACTCGCGCATCTCGGCGTGGGGCGGCGCGGCGGCGAGGATGCGCTCGAGGAGCCCCGTGAGGTCGAGCGGCGACCCGTCGCTCCCGCCGTCGCGCGCGAGCATGTCCTCGACGACGACGAGCGCGTTCGTCGCGTCGCCGAGCTCGTCGAGCCAGAGCGCCGCGACGCGCGCGCGGGACTCCTGCGCGGCCTTGTGTTGCATGCGCGGGAGTTGCTGATTCAGTAGGGTGATGAGCTCGCGGTGGCAACCGTGCCGCTCATAGAGCCGCTCGAGCGACGCCGAGAGGCGGCCATTGCCCGGCTTGAGCGCGAGCAGCTGCTCGAGGTAGCCGATGGCGCGCTTGCTGTGGTTCGCGAAGTCCTTGGCGATTTGCGCGGCGTCTTCGAGGAGCTCCACCTTCTTGCGGTCGTCCGCGGCGACGAGCGCGCGATCGTACAGGGCGAACAGATCGTCCCATCGTTCAGCCGCGTCGAAGAGGAGCTTCAATCGATCGAACGCCCACGCCTCGGCAGGATCGATCTCGAGGATGCGCTCGAGGATGCCGACGACGCGCCCAGTGTCCTCGAACCACTCCTCGTAGAACGCGACGGCGCGCTTGCCGAGCTCGAGCGCCTCTTCCTTCTCCATCGCCGTCGCGAGCGCCTGGTGGAAAAGCTGCGCGACGCCGTCGGGCGCCTTGCGCGCGCGCGCGAGGCCCTCGGCGCGATCCCAAAGCGCCGCGACGCCGGGCAGCTCGGCGGCCGCGCGCAGCACGACCTCGTACGCGGCGTCGTCGCGGCCCTGGTTCTCCAGCAGATCCAGCAGGCGCTCGAACCAGTCCTGGCGGCGCTCGGCCGGCGCTGCGCGGTCACCGAGCAGGCACTCGAGGATGCTCACGCGCACCGCGTCTTCGGCGACGTCGAACGTCTTCTCGAGCATCCGCGCGGCCGGCGCGCGCGTCTGCGGCATCGTGAGCAGGCGGCTGGCGAGCGCGAGCGCCGCGTCGTCGTTCGGCGCGCTCTCGAGGACGCTGGCCACACTCGCGAGCGCCTCGGCGAGTCGCTCGGTACGATCGAGGAGGATCGTCGCGATCTCGAGGTCGAGGCGCGTGCGCGCGTCGCCGTCCGAACGATCGCGCCGCGCGACGAGCGCGTCGATCGCGCCCTGCACGTCACCGGTCGAGAGCGCGAGCCGCGAGACGGCGCCGAGCGACTCCGCGTTCTCCGGATCGATCGCGAGGACGCGCTTGTGCAGCGCGAGCGCCGCCGGCAGATCGCCGAGGCGCGCTTCTTCCGCCTCCGCCCACGCGAGCAGCGCGTGCAGGCGTTCGCCTTCGCCGGCGTGATCGACCTTCCACGTGTGGAGCCACCGCCGGTCCGCCGGCGAGCCGCCGTCCGCGCGCGCCGCGAGGAGCCCTTCGAACGAGGCGACGACGGCGCGCGCGCGCGCTTCGTCCAGGCCGCCCTCCGTGAGCGCGTCGCGGTACGCAGCCGCCGCGCGCTCGTGGTGCGCCGGATCGGCGGAGAGCGCGCGCGCCTTGGCCATGCGCAGCTCCGCGTGGATCGACGCGGAGTCCGCGTCGCCCGCGGTCGCGACGAGCGCTTCGTCGATGGATCGCTCGAACGCGAGCGCGGCGCCCGTCGCGCCGGCGAGCCGCTCGTACGCGGCGAGCACGTCCTTGTCGCGCGGCGCGAGCGCGAAGGCTTCGGCGGTCGCGGCGACGGCGCCCTGCGCGTCGCCGAGGTGCTCGGCGCGCACGCGCGCGACGCGCATGAGGAGCGCCGCGCGGCCGTCGGCCGCGCCGCCGGCGAGGAGCGCGTCGAACAGCGCCGGCAGCTCGCCGAAGTCGCCGGCGCGCTCGCACACGTCGGCGAGCTTCGCCGCGGCCTCGAGGTCGTCCGGGAGGAGCGCGCGGACCTTGCCGTAGAGCGCGCGCGTCGCCTCGTCGTCCCCGGCGGCGACGGCGATGCGCGCGGCCCGGCGGTACGTCTCGGCGCCGGCGGCCGGATCGTCGCTCTTCTCGGTGTGGGCGAGCGCGAGCTTCTCGAGCCACGCGATCTGGTCGCGCGGATCGGCCGCCTCGAGCGCGCGTCGCGTGAGCACGCGCTTCTCGAGGGCGTGGTCGCCGAGCGCCAGCGCGACGCGGTGCACGGCGTCGAGCTCGATCGTGTCGGCCGCGGGGTCTTCGAGCAGCTCCGTCGCTTGTTCGATCGCGCGCGCCGGCTGCTGGTGCATCGCCGACATCTCGGCGAGCTGCGCGCGCGTCCGCCGCGCCTCCTCCGGCGTCACGCGGGCGATGTGCCCGAGGAGCAGCTGCGCGAGCTCGGGCCAAGCGCCACCCTCGGTGTACAGCTCGACGAGCGTGCCGTGGGCCTTTCGGTCGTCGGGATCGGCCTCGAGCGCCGCGCGGTACGCCTCGATCGCGGCCGTCGGGTTGCCGAGCTCGCCGCGCTCCAGCGCGCCGATCGCGTGGAGCAGCTCGCGGCGGCGCGCATCGCTCACGCCGCGGTCGAGCGCCGCGCGGTAGAGCGCGACGCGCTCGCCGGGGCTGCCCTGGTCCTTCAAGAGCTCGTCGACGCGCGCGAGGATGTCGCCGTTCGACGGCTCGAACGCGAGCGCGCGCCGCAGCGCCGCGAGCGCTCCGCCGACGTCGCCGCACTCCGCGAGCGCCTCGCCGGCGACGCGCGCGAGCAGCACGAGCTCCGCGGAGTCGATCTCCCGATCGCCGAGCGCCTTCGCGAGGAGCGCCGCGCGCCGCTTCGGATCGATCCCCGCGTTCGCGAGCCGCGCCATCCGGTCGAGCCACGGGCCGAGCGCCGCGCCCGTCGACACCGCCTCCGCCAGCCCCTTGCCCGCGAAATCGATCGCGCGGGACAGATACGCGGGGCTCTGCTCGGCCACGCTCGTCGCCTCTTCGAGCGCGCCGAGGCGCGCGTCGGGGCTCTCGGCGAGCTGCGCGCGCATCTCGAGGACGCGCAGGAGCCCCTGCGTATTGGCCTCGGCGCGGTACACCGGCTCGAGCACGCCGGCGGCCACGAGCCGCTGCTCACCGACCGACAGCATCTTCTCGAGCGCGCCGCGCGACGTCTTCTCGGTCGGGTCCAGCGCGAGCGCGCGCTTGAAGGCGTCGATCGCCAGATCGGGCTCGCGCGTCCGCTGGAGGCGCAGCATCGCCAGGCGCGCGTAGATCGCCGCGCGCTCCGCCTCGGGCGCGAGCTGCGCGTCCGCGGCGAGCGTGCCCGCGAGCTCGGCCCACGCCTTCTGCTGCTCGAGCAGTGGCATCCACTGGGCGAACGCCTCGCGCGAGGCGCCGTACTTCTCGACGACCGCGCGCCAGGCGAGGCTCGCGCGGTCCATGTCGGGCGTCTTGGTCGTCAGCACCTCCGCCGCGCGCACGCCGAGCTCGCGCGCCTCGCGCGGGCTCGGCGCGTCTTTCGCGCGCTCTTCGAGGACGAACGCGAGATCGTTCCAAGCCCCCGCCTCCTCGTAGAGCGGCTCCAGCGCGGCGAGCGCGCGCGCGCGCGACGCGGTGTCGACGAGCGAGCGCCACGCCGCGATCGCGCGCGGCGGGTCCTTCAAGACGCGCGTGGCGAGCTCGGCGAGCCGCTCGTTCGCGGTGCGCCGGCGCTCCGGGTCCGGGTCGAGCTGCCCGACCTTTTCGAGCACGTCCCCGAGCGCGCGGTGGTCGTTTTCGGCCTCGTAGATCTCGGCGAGCGCGCGCGCGGCCCTCAGCGTCGCGGTGCCGTCGACGGCCGCCGCCGCCAAGACGCTGACGAACGTCGTCTTCGCCTTCTTCACGTCGCCGCCGAGGCGGTACAGCTCGCCCATCTCGGCGGTGAGGCGCGCGCGTACGCCGCTGTCGCGCGCCGCGGTGCCGACGCGCTGGAGCGTGCGCGCCGCGTCCAAGAGCTTGCCGAGCTGCAGCGCGAGCGAGCCGTAGCGCAAGCGCACGTCGTCGTCGGACGGGTCGAGCGCGATCGCCTGCTCGAACGCCTCGAACGCGCCGTCGAGATCGTCGAGGCGCTCCTGCTTCAACGTGCCCAGGCGCTTCAGCACCGTGAGGCGCTTGGGGCCGCGCGTGTTCTCGAGCTCGATCGCCAGGTACTTCACGACGTCGCTCGGCAGGCCGGTGTGCTCGTTCGCGTCGGCGAGCGCGGACGCGGCGCGCGCGGCGAGGCCCTTCACGCCGAGCAGCTTCTGCGCGACGCGGCGCGCCTCGTCGTGGCTCGGGTCCTTCACGAGAATCGCCTCGACGTGCGGCATCGTGCGCTCGGGCTCGTGGAGTTGCCCGGCGTAGAGCTCGACGAGCCGGCCCCGCAGCCGGAGCTGCTCCT
>JAYVXL010000224.1:0-7398 GCA_043785185.1 Myxococcales bacterium | reverse complement strand
CCGGGCAGACGACGCCGTCGCTGCATTGCTTCTCGAGGGTGCAGTCGTCGGTGGACGCCGGCAAGGGCGGCACGTCCGCGCGCGCGATGGGGGCGGCGGTGGCGAGCGCGGCGACGACGAGGGCGGAGCGAAGGAGCGACCAGGGTTGGAGAAGAGCGCGCGGCATGGTCGGAGCGTACGCGAATCAGGGCGCGGCGAGGCGCCCTGTTGTGTCCGGCGCTCCCTCGCCGCGCGGAGGGCGCGACGCGAACCACGCCTGAAGGCGCCGCGCCGCGTCCTCGGCGTCGCGCTTGGTCGAGACCGCGAGCGCGTCGGGGCGGAGGCCGCCGGGGACGCCCAGAAGGTCCAGCAGCTCCTCGAGCGCCGCGTCGAAGGCGCGCGACTCGTCGGGCGAGAGCGCGCCGCCCGCGGCGTTGGGCCGCCCGAGCTTCGCCGCGAGCTCGCGGCGAACCGCCATCTTGAGCTTCATCTTGAGCGCGGCGAAGAGAAAGATCGACGAGCCGTTCATGTCGGCGGCGACGTGCTCCAGATCCTTTTGCCACGCCTCGTCGAAGCGCGCGTTCAGTGTCTGCCAACCCGGCGCGCGCGTCGCGTGATCGAGGCGGCCGAAGAATCCGACCTGCTCGTCGTGATGCGCGGGGTCCGCGAACTTCTCGAGGTGGCAGAGATCGTGGAGCGCGAACTCCAGCCCGTTCTCCTTCGCGCCGTCGGGGAGGAGCGACACGCAGCGGCGGCCTTCGGCTTGGAGCGCGAGGACATGGCGCGGCGTCGGCACGGCCGCGAGCAGCTCCACCCTGCGCGCGCCGTGCGCCCACGCGACGAGACCCGCGGCGACATGCCGGGGCACGCGCCAGAGGCGGACGCGCCCGATCGTCGCGAGCGCCGGCGCAGCCTCCAGCGAGGGCGCCAGCGCGAGCGGCGGCGCGTGCGCGCCTTGCGCCCAGCGCGTGCCGGCGGACCGCTTCACGCGCTCCACGAGGTACGCGCTCGCGCGCTCGGCGTCGGCGGCGAAGGTCGTCACCACGGCTAGACCCTACCAAAACCCGCCCCGCGCGCGATACGGTGCAGCGCGAGGTTGCCCCATGAGCGTCCGCACCGAAGACAAGGGCCCCGTCCGCACCATCGTCCTGTCGCGCCCCGAGGTGAAGAACGCCGTCGACGGCCCGACGGCGCAAGCCCTCGCCGACGCGTTCCGGGCGTTCGACGCCGACGCCTCCGCGAGCGTCGCGGTGCTCTGGGGAGAGGGCGGCACGTTCTCTGCGGGCGCTGACCTGAAGGCAGTCGCCGCCGGCCGAGGCAACCGCGTCGCGCCCGACGGCGACGGCCCGATGGGTCCGTCCCGCATGCTCCTCGGCAAGCCGGTCGTCGCCGCGATCGCCGGCCACGCCGTCGCCGGCGGCCTCGAGCTCGCGCTCCTTTGCGATCTGCGGGTCGCGGAGGAGGACGCCGTCCTCGGCGTCTTCTGCCGGCGATGGGGCGTGCCGCTCATCGACGGCGGCACGGTCCGCCTGCCGCGCCTCATCGGCCTGTCGCGCGCGATGGATCTCATCCTGACCGGCCGGCCCGTGCGCGCCGACGAGGCGCTGGCGATGGGCCTCGTGAACCGCGTCGTGAGCAAGGGCCGCGCGCGCGAGGCGGCCGAGGAGCTCGCCGCGGAGATCGCCGCGTTCCCGCAGATGTGCCTGCGCGCCGACCGAAGGAGCGCGTACGAGCAGCACGACCTGCCGCTCGCGGAGGCGCTGGCGAACGAGCTCCGCCATGGAATGGGGCCCCTGATGAGCGGCGAGTCGCTCGGCGGCGCGGCGCGCTTCGCGTCCGGCGCCGGCCGGCACGGGTCCTTCGAGTGATCCACGCGACGGGCGACGCCGTCGCCGACGCCGACGCGAACGACCTCGCTTACGCGCGACGGAGCGTCACGCCGCGCACGTGCGCGCGCACGGCGGCCTTGCGGCCTTCGAGGAACGCCGCGTCGTACGGGCTCGCCGCGAGGAAGGCCTCGGTCACGTGCGGGATCGCGAACGGCATGAAGTGGATGCCGACGACGCTCATGATGAGCTGCCGCGGGTCCCCCTCGGCGAAGACGCCGGCGTCTTGCCCAGCCTTGGCGAACTGCGCCGCGGTCGCCAGGACGCCCTGCACCGTCGCGCCGAGCGCGTCGCGCATGACCGGGCCCCAGTCCATCGCCTCGCGGACGAGCAGGCGCGCCGCGAACGGCTGGCCGTGCAGGACCTCGGTGATCCCGTCGCTGAGCGCGTCGAGGCGGTGCTCGAGGGACCCCTCGGTCTGCATCGCGTGCGCGATGGCTTCGCTGACCGGCGCGATGAGGCGCTCGAGCACCGACGCGTAGAGCACGTCCTTACTGGCGAAGTGGTGGAAGAGCGACGCCTTGCGGAGGCCGACGCGCTCGGCCAAATCGGCCATACTCGCCCCTTCGTAGCCGCGCTCGGCGAAGAGGCGCGTCGCCTCGACGACGATCTCGTCGCGACGCAAGCGCTTGCCGCTCGTGGCCAGCGGCTCTTCCGCGCTTCCCCCCGACGACGGCGGCACCGACGTCTTCGAACGCGGGCTCTCGCTGTTCATTCCATCCTCCTGGACATCGGGCCCGGTGAAGTCGACTCGAGCTGGCGCAGGGGCTTGAGGAGCTCCGACACCTTCGCGGACAAGGCCGACAAGGCCTCGCGGGTGACGAGGGACTCGGCCTGGAACGTCGCGAAGCCCACGTACTCTTGCATGAGCTGCACCAGCCAGGCGTCCGGGTCGTCCCCCGCGAGCGCGGCCAGGTTCCGCGCGACGCGCTCGGGCTTGAACGTGCCGTCGTCGAGCGGCCCGGCCATCATGAAGAGCGGGTCGTAGACCCCGCCGCCTGTGGCGAAGCGCGACAGGCCGTCGCGGAGCTCCGGCCCCTTGCCGGCTTCGTCGCACGTCATGTGGATGGCCGCGAGCGCGGGGTTGAACACCTCGACGATCGCCTCCGGCCCGTGCGGGCGCGCGGCCTGAATCATCACGAAGCCTGCGTTGCACAGCTGGAAGACCGAGCGGGTGACCTCGAACTCGAGCTGGCCGATGCGCCGGCCGATGTCGGCGATGCTCCGCTTGCCGTCGCACTGGGCGAAGACCTCGGCGAGCTCGTCGGGCGGCTTCTTGCTCGACGCTGTGGGGATGGGGAGGAACGAGTCGTTCGGGATCTTCTCCCGGAAGTACTTGAGCTCGTCCATCCGCCGCGCCGCCTCGAGCAGGAGGGCGCCCGCGTTCAAGTTGTGGCGCCGAAGGAGGACCTTCTCGTCGAAGCGATCGTAGAAATAAAAAGTGCCCTCGGTGACGTGGATCGCGGCGTAAAAGACCTCTTCCACCTGCCGTGCCATCATCGGGTAGAGATCTTCGGCGGTGACGAATTCGAGCTCGATCGCAGCCTCGCCGACCCGCTTGCCCGTCGTCTCGGCGGAGCGGACGATGGCCTCGAGCTGCTCGCGCGTGATGACGCCGAACCGGTAGAGCGTCTCGCCGATGCGCTCCTCCGGCACCGTCGTCGAGGCGCCGACGACGCAGCCGCCGTCGAAGTAGAAGGAGCGCGTCCCTTGATCGCAGAGCACCGCGAGCTCGCCGCGCCAGCCGGACTGCGACGCGAGGGCCACGACGTCGCACAGCGCGCCGGGCGTGCGCATCTCGCCGGCGAGCTTGAGGATGGGGCCGTCCGTGCGCGACGGGCGCAGGAGTACCACGTCGTTCGGCGCCCGCAATACGCGCCACTCTCCTGCGCGCGCGCGCAGGAGCTGGCTGGCCGTACGTCCTACCGGATGAACGGTGCCCGTCGCGTCGACGCGAAGCAGGTCATCCCGATCACTCATTCGACACAGGATACACAACCGGGGAGCAATACCGCGAAAGATGTGCGAAAGTCGGGGGGGTGAGCGAAGGCGCACCGCGCAGCCCCGACGACGGCGTCGGCCGACCGAACCGTCCACCTACGGCGGCAGCCCTGGAGGCCGCGCTTTCGCGGACGTACCTGCCGGATTCTCGAACGGTCCTCGTGGCGTGGCTCGCCCTCGCGCTCGAGCGGCCGATGCTCGTGGAGGGACCGCCCGGGGTCGGCAAGACGGACCTCGCCCGCGCGCTCGCCGAAGCGCTGGCGCGCCCGCTGATTCGACTGCAGTGCTACGAGGGCCTCGACGAGGGTAGGGCCCTGTACGAGTGGGACTACGCCAAGCAGATGCTCTACACGCAGCTGCTGCGCGACGCGGTCCGCGGGCAGCTCGCGGGGGCCGGCTCGATCGTGGAGGCCGCGGAGCGGCTGAGCGCGGACGGCGGGGCCGACGCGTTCTTCAGTCAGCGCTTCCTGGTCGCGAGGCCGCTCTTGCGCGCGCTCACGAGCGACGTGCCCGTCGTGCTCCTCATCGACGAGGTGGACCGCGCCGATCCGGAGTTCGAAGCGTTCCTGCTCGAGATCCTCGCCGAGCAGCAGGTCACCATCCCCGAGCTCGGGACGATCAAGGCCAAGCACGCGCCGCTCGTCCTGCTCACGACCAACGCCACCCGCGACATGACCGACGCGCTGCGGCGGCGATGCTTGCACGCCTTCCTCGACTACCCTCCCCCCTCGCGCGAGCTGGCCATCCTGGAGCTGCGCGTGCCGGGCATCTCCAAGACGCTCGCGGCGGAGCTCGCGCGGTTCGCCGCGGTCGTAAGAACGCTGGGGTTGCGCAAGCCGCCGTCGATCGCCGAGGCGATCGACTGGGCGCGGGCGCTCGTCGTGATGGGCGCGAGCGCGCTCGACCCGGAGCTGGCGAAGGCGACGCTGGGGGCCCTCGTGAAGCATGAAGAGGACCGGGTGAAGGTCGAGGCCGAGCTCGGCAAACCGCGAGGCTGAACTCGCGAGCGCGACCTCGTTAGCGCGCCCGCGCGCGCATGCCATGGGGGTTCGCCGGCCGGCCTACCTGCGGAGAGACGGCGCGGCCGCCGGTCGATCCGCCGGTGTGCAGAAAATCGTTAGCTAGCTAACGATTCGCTGTCGGGACCGGGTCGAGGGGGCGACGCGTGTGGCGACTGAACCACACGCCCGCGCGCGCCAGGCCTCGATTTCCCGGGACTAATTCTTCGGCACGCCTGTTGCTCATCGGACCGTATGCGCCCCGCGCCCCTTCGTAGCTTCGCCCTCGCCGCCCTCGCGGCCCTGCCCCTCGCGGCGACGCTCGACGCGACGCCGGCGACCGCCGCCGTACCCGCGGCCGTGAGCCCGGACGCGTGCGCCACTCTCCAGGCCGACGCCGAGGAGGGCCGCTTCGCATGCGTCGCCGACGCCGCCGGAGGCCGCTGGGCCGTCCGCCTCGACGCGCCGGCGCCGGGCGCGCGCGACCTCACGCTGAGCGCGCTCCACGAGGACGCGCGCGGTGTCCGCACGCCGTTCACCGCGCGCGTGGGCGACGCGGCGTCGTGGTGGTACACGATCGCCCCGCTCACGTCCGCGGCGCACGTCGACGGGGGCGGCGCGCTCTCGGTCGCCCTCACGCGCGTCGGCGTCCGTGAGTACCCGCTCGGTCAGTTCGCGTTCGAGGCGTGGCGCCCCTGAAGGCGTGCTGGCCGGAGGCGAGCCGCTTCGGGCCGCGCGCGCTCGCCCTACTTGTCTACGCCTTGGCGTAGCTCGCTCAGGATGAACGCGCGCGCCTTGCGCCAGTCGCGGCGAACGGTGCGCACGTCGACGTCGAGCGCGCGCGCGATCTCCTCCTCCGCGAGCCCGGCGAAGAAGCGCCACTCGACGACGCGCGCGAGCCGCTCGTCGAGCGCGGCGAGGCGCGTGAGGATCGCGTCGATCGCGAGCAGCTCTTCGACGTCCGACGCCTCGCCCACGTGGTCGAGCGCGGAGCCCGAGGCCGGCCTCGGGCCGCGCTTCTGCGCGTGCCGCCGACGCGCGTGATCCACCAAGATTTGCCGCATCGCCGTCGCGGCGACCGCGAAGAAGTGCGCGCGCCCCTCGAACTCCGCCTCGCCCTGTACGAGCTTCAGCCACGCCTCGTGGACGAGCGCGGTCGTGTTGAGCGTCGCGCCGCCGCTTCGCCGGAGGTGCCGATGCGCCAGGGCGCGGAGCGCGTCGTAGACGACCGAGAACGTCTCCTTCGCGACCGCGGCGTCGCCGGCGGCGGCGCGGGTCAGCATCGGCGCGAGCTCCTTGTACGACGTCGCCAACGCGTGCAGCGTACCACGGCGCCTCGGGCGCCGCGCGTGCCCGCCCCGGGTCGCGTGCTAGCCTCCGCCAGAGCATGACGCTCGGCAGCGACGACGCACGCGCGCGATTCCAGGCGGCGATGGCGCTCGTGGACCGCGCGCTCGACCTCGACGAGGACGCGCGCGAAGCACTCCTGTCGCGCGAGTGCGCCGACGCGTCGCTGCGCGCGGAGGTCGAGCGCCTGCTCGCCGCGGACGCGAGCAGCGACGGCCGCCTCGCGCAGCCTGCCGGCGCGCGGGTACCCTCGGCGCTGCGGGCGGTGCGCGACGCGCGGGACAGGAGTGCGTCGCGCGCGCAGGCCGGCCTCGCGGTCGGGCCGTTCCGACTCCTCTCGCTCCTCGGCCGCGGCGGGATGGGCGAGGTCTGGCTCGCCGAGCGCGACGGCGCCGACTTCCAGCAGCGCGTCGCGGTCAAGCTCCTGCACGGCGGCGGTGGAGAGGCGAGCCTCGCGCGCTTCCGGCGCGAGCGGCAGATCCTCGCCAAGCTCGCGCACCCGCGCATCGCCCGCATGTACGACGGCGGCGTCACGGGCGACGGCCAGGCGTGGCTCGCGATGGAGGTCGTCGAGGGGCTATCGCTCGTGGAGCATTGCGCAAAAAAGCAGCTCGACGTTCCGGCGCGCCTGCGCCTCTTCGTGGACGTCTGCGACGCGGTTCAATTCGCCCACCAGAACCTGGTCGTGCACCGTGATCTCAAGCCGACCAACATCTTGGTCACCGCGGACGGCGCGCCGAAGCTGCTCGATTTCGGGATCGCCAAGCTCCTCGAGGACGAGGAGTCCTCCACATCGCTCACCGCCGTCGACGAGCGCCCGATGACGCCCGACTACGCGTCGCCCGAGCAGGTGCGCGGCGATCGGGTGACGACCGCGAGCGACATCTGGACGCTCGGCGCGATCCTTTTCGAGGTCCTCACCGGCGCGCGCGTCGGTCGCGCGCTCCAAGGGACGTCGAAGGAGAAGGCCAGCGCACGCACGACCGACGACGCGCTCAAGCGGCGCCTGAAGGGGGACCTCGACGCGATCGTCCAGAAGGCGATGCGTCCCGATCCGAAGGAGCGCTACGGCTCGGTCGACGCGCTCGCGGCCGACGTGCGCCATCACCTCGAAGGCACGCCGGTCGCGGCGCGCGGCGAGGCGGCCGGGTACCTGCTGCGGTCGCTCTTGCGCCGCTACCGGTTCG
>JAYVXL010000223.1:0-2208 GCA_043785185.1 Myxococcales bacterium | reverse complement strand
CCGCCGGTCTGTGGTAGCCAATACTTCGTGTCCTTCGTCACGGCGCTCGCGCTCGCCATCGGGCTGCTCGTCGCCGCGCCTTACCTCGCCCACCGGCTGAGGCGTCGGCGCGCCGAGGACCGGCCGTTCGCGGCGGCGCACCTCGTCCCGCCGGCGCCGCCGAAGGCGCGACGCCGCGCGGAGCTCGAGGACAAGGGGCTCTTCGCGACGCGCGCGCTCGCTGTCCTCGCGCTGGCCGCGCTCGGCGCGTCGCCGCTGGTGCGCTGCCAGCGCCTCGCGCTGCAGCGGTCGGGTGGAGCGTCGGTCGCGCTCGCCATCGTCCTCGACGACTCGCTCAGCATGCGGGCGAAGGATGGTGGGACGACCCGCTTCGAGAAAGCGCGCGCCGGCGCGCGGGAGCTGCTCGCGTCGGCGCGCGAGGGCGACGCGATCGCCATCGTGCTCGCCGGCGCGCCCGCGCGCGTCGGCCTCGCTGCGACGACGGACGTGGGCGCGGCGCGCGCGGCGCTCGAGGGGCTGGCGGAGGCCGACCGGGCCACGGATCTCGACGGCGCGCTCGCGATGGCGCGCGCGCTCGTGGCGCAGCTGCCGCAAGTGGACAAGCGCGTCGTCGTGCTCAGCGACCTCGCCGACGGGCAGCCCGACGCGCCGCCGCTCGGCGAGGGGAGCGCTCTGCCGGTTTGGGTCGCGCTCCCCGAGCTCCGAACGCCCGCGGTCGACTGCGCGCTGCTCACCGCCGATCGCTTTGCGACGCGGGTGCGCGTGAAGCTCGCGTGCAGCGCCGGCGCGAGCGCGGCCGGTCGTCATGTCGTGCTCTTCGCCGGCGACAAGGAGGTGACGCGCGCGCCCGCGCCCGCGACGAGCCCGGCGGAGATCACGCTCACGCTCCCGAAAGACGACGCGATTGACCTCGTCGCGCGCCTTTCCGGCGCCGACGCCATCGCTGCCGACGACGAGGCGTTCGTGGTCGTGGAGGCGGGGCCCGGCGCGATCGCCGTCGTCGCCGACGCGAACGACGAGGCGGCGGCGACGGGCGGCGCGCCGGTCGTCGAGCAGGCGCTCGCGGCGCTGCGGCTCGACGTCGCCGTCCGGCCCGTGCCGTCGCTGCCCGATCGCCCCGAGGATCTCGCCGCGTTCGCCGGCGTCATGATGGACGATCCTCCCGGCCTCACGCCGGAGCAGCGGCACGCGCTCGCCGCGTTCGTCGAGCAAGGGGGCGCGGTGCTCGTCGCGCTCGGTCCGCGCGCCGCCGCCGCGCCGCTCGGCGCGTCGTTCGAGCCGCTCCTCGCACGAGGGGTCACGTGGGGACCGTCGCCGGTCCCCGGCATGGCGATCGACGCGCAGGGGCCGATCCTCGCCGACTCGGCCGGCAGCCTGGTCGATGTTTCGCCGAAGGGCCGCGCGACACTCGCGCCCGAGGACGCCAAGCAGCTCGACGTGCTCGCCGCGTGGAAGGACGGCGCGCCGCTCTTCGGCCGCCGCGCGCTCGGCCGCGGTTCGGCGTGGCTCTCGACGCTGCCGTTCGGCGTCGACGCGAGCGACCTCACGCTCCGCCCCGGCTTCCTCGCCCTGCTCGACGCGTGGGTGGCGGAGGCGCGCCTCCGGTCGTCGCCGCGCCGCACGGACGTCGGCGTGCCGTGGACGTTCCCAGGGCCGCGCGCCGCGGACCTCAACGTCGAAGGGCCCACCGGCGCGCTGGCGATCGCGACCGAGCCGGCCGGCGCGCGCGCGACTCCCAGTCGCATCGGCGCGTACCGCGTCCTCGAGTGGGGCAAGCGCGATCTGCGCGTGGCCGCGACCGTCGCGCGCGAGATCGACATGCGCCCGCGCGCCGCCGCGCCCGCCGCCGGGGGCGACGGGCTCGGCGACCGGCACGCGTCGGTCGACGTCTCGTGGGCCATCGCGCTCGCCCTCCTGGCGCTCCTGACGCTCGAGATGGCCCTCCGCGCGCGGGCGCGCGTCCGGCTCGCAGCTGCCGAGGCGTGACGCGCGCAAAGGTAGTAACGTACGGGCCGTGAAACCCGCGGCTCACGTCCCCCAGCTCCTCGTCCTCGCCCGCCTCCGCGCGCTCGCCGGCGCCGCCGTCGTCACCGGCGCCCTCGCCGCGGCCGCGCCCGGCTGCGTGAGCGCCGGCCCCTACGGCTTCGCGGCCACGTACGTCCCGACCGACGACGAAGAGGCCGCCGCCGCCGGCGCGACCGACTACGA
>JAYVXL010000222.1:0-7400 GCA_043785185.1 Myxococcales bacterium | reverse complement strand
CGACCGGCTCTGCGCGAATGGCCGCGACGGCACCTATTGCGGGTTCGTTTGCCACCTGAGGAGCCCTCTTTGCTACGCTAGGTCCGAGAGTGATCGTGAACGCTTTACCGCCCGCCGTCCACTTGCCCTTTGTTCCCCTTCGGCGAGGCGTCCGGCCGTGGGTGCTCAGGCTGGCGGCGATGGCGGCTACTGTGGTCGTTCCGTGCGTCGCCGCGGCGCAGGAGGCGAGCCCGCAGGCCCTCGTCGCCGCGCGCGAGCTATTCCGCGAGGCGACGACCGATGTGGACGCCGGGCGGTTCGACGTCGCGCTCGGCAAGTTCCGTCGCGTCGCGGCCGTCAAGGAGACGGCGGCGGTGCGGTTCAACATCGGCCGCTGCGAGGAGCAGCTCGGAAGGCTCGGCTCGGCGCTGGGCGACTACGAGCTCGCCGTGCGCGAGGGCACGGGCGATGCGCGCGCCGTCGAAATCGGGAGGCTCGCCGAGGAGCGCGCCACGGCCGTCCGCCCGCGCGTCCCGCGCTTGACCATCACGCCGCCGCCGTCGCCGCCGGCCGACCTCGTCGTGAAGCTGGACGGCGCGGCCCAGCCCCCCGGAGCCCTCGGCGTCGCGCTGCCTGTCGATCCGGGCATGCACAAGGTGGAGGCCACGGGCGGCGGATCGTCGTTCTCCAAGGAGCTCGGGCTGCGCGACGGCGAGGCGCAGTCGGTCGCGATCGAGCTCGCGCCGGCGCCCGGGGGCCACGGTCCGGCGCCCCTCGGCGACGACCACATTCTCCCCGCGCCGGTCGACGAGCCCAACCGCGTCCCGGGCTACATCGCGCTCGGCGTGGGCGGCGCGTTCGCCCTCACCTCGATCGTGTTCCTCCTCTTGCACAACCAGGCCTCGAGCGACCTGACGACGCAAAAAGGCCTCGTGTGCACCCTCCGCGGCGGCGCCTGCCCGGAGAGCGCGCGCGCGACGCTTGACCCGCTGCAGTCGTCGTCCCAGCGCGACGCCGGTCTCGGCATCGGCTTCGGCGTCGCCGCGGCGGTCGCGGTCGGCATCGGCGTCTACCTCGAGCTCAAGCCGCCGCGCAAGACGCCCGCCGGCGAGGCGCCCAAGAACGAAGCGCCGAAGACGACCACGCCGTCGGCGCGCCTCGTTCCGGCGCCCGGCGGCGTGATGGTGGTCGGCAGCTTCTGAAGCTCAGTTCGTCGGCGGAACGGCTTCCTTCTTTTCCTCGGCCGGCTTGGGCGCGAGCTTCTCCTCGAGCGCGGCGTCGAGGACTTGGTCCATCTTCGCGACGAAGACGAACTCGAGGTCGTTCTTCACCTCGGCCGGCACCTCATCGAGGTCCGGCTTGTTTCGCTCCGGCACGATGACGCGCTTGATGCCCGCGCGGTGCGCCGCGAGCACCTTCTCCTTGAGGCCGCCGATCGGAAGGACGCGCCCCCGGAGCGTGATCTCGCCGGTCATCGCGACGTCGTGCCGCACACGCACGCCGGTGAGCATCGAGACGAGCGCGGTGAACATCGTCACGCCGGCGGACGGGCCGTCCTTCGGCATCGAGCCGGCCGGAATGTGGATGTGGATGTCGCTCTTCTCGAGGAAGTCCTTCGCGATGCCGTACTTCTCGGCGTTCGTTCGGACGTAGCTGAGCGCAGCCTGCGCGCTCTCCTTCATCACGTCGCCGAGCTGACCGGTGAGCTGCATCTTGCCCGCGCCGAACATGCGCGTCGCCTCGATGAACAGGATCTCGCCGCCCACGCTCGTCCACGCGAGGCCGGTGGCCACGCCGGCCTCCTCGGTGCGCTCCGCGACGTCGCTCGTGTAGCGACCGGCGCCGAGGAACTCGCGCAGCTGCTCCTCCGTCTCGATCTTGCGCGGGGTGAGGTCCCCCTCGGCGATCTTGACGGCGACGCCGCGGATGACGCTGGCGATCTGGCGCTCGAGCGAGCGCACGCCGGCCTCGCGCGTGTAGCTGTCGATGACGATCTCGACGGCCGCGTCGGTGATGTCGAGCTGCGCCTGCGTGATCCCGTGCTCCTCGATCTGCTTCACGATCAAGTGCTGGCGCGCGATCGCGAGCTTCTCGCGCCGCGTGTAGCCGGGGATCTCGAGGATCTCCATGCGGTCGCGGAGCGGCGCCGGGATCGGATCGGCCACGTTCGCCGTCGCGACGAACATGACGTTGGACAGATCGTACGGGATCTCGAGGTAGTGATCGGCGAACGTGTTGTTCTGCTCCGGGTCGAGCACCTCGAGGAGGGCCGCCGCCGGATCGCCGCGGAAGTCGTGACCGATCTTGTCGACCTCGTCCATCATGAAGACGGGGTTGATCGTCGCGGCCTTCTTCATGCCCTGGATGATCTGGCCAGGGAGCGCGCCGACGTACGTGCGCCGGTGGCCGCGGATGGCGGCCTCGTCGTGCACGCCGCCGAGCGAGATGCGGTGGAACTTGCGCCCGAGCGAGCGCGCGATGCTGCGGCCGAGCGACGTCTTGCCGACGCCGGGCGGGCCGAGGAGGCACAGGATCGGCCCTTTTTTGTCCTTCTTCAGCTTGCGGACCGCGAGGTACTCGAGGATGCGCTTCTTGACCTTCTCGAGGCCGTAGTGGTCCTCGTCGAGCACCTTGCGGACCTGCGCGATGTCCAGGTTGTCCGGCGTCTGCACGTGCCACGGCAGATCCAGGATCCAGTCGAGGTAGGTGCGCACGACGGTGTACTCCGCCGAGCCGACCTGCATGTTGCGGAGGCGCTTGATCTGCTTCTTGGCGACCTGCTCCGCTTCGGTCGGCAGGTTCGCCTTCGCGATGCGGTCATCGAGGCCGTCGAGATCGCCCTGGTCGCCGTCGTCCTCGCCGAGCTCCTCCTTGATCGCCTTGAGCTGCTGGCGAAGGACGTACTCGCGCTGGTTTTTGCCCATCTCCTCTTTGATCTGGGAGTTGATGCGCTCGCGCATCTTCAGGATCTCGAGCTGGCGCGTGAGGAGGCGAAGGACCTTGCGGATGCGCTCCTTCACGTCGACCGTCTCGAGCAGGCCCGCCTTCTCCTCGACGGGGGCGTCGAGGTTCGCGGCGACGAGGTCCGCGAGCGCGCCCGGCGCCTGGATCGAGTCGATCAGCGAGCCGGCTTCGCGCGGCAGCTCGGGCATCAGCTGGATGACCTGCTTGGCGATGTCGCGCAGGCTCATCGAGAGCGCTTCGGCCTCGTCGTCGTCGAGGCCCGTCTCCTCGAGGCGCTTCACCTTCGCCTTCAAGTACGGCGCGCCCTGCGTGACCTCCTCCATCTTGATGCGCGAGAGGCCCTGCAGGATGAGCGAGTAGTTCCCGGAGCTGTGCTTGAGCGCCTTCAGCACGCGCGCCGCGCAGCCCACCGTGTGCAGATCGTCGGCGCCCGGGTCGTCGGTCGACGGGTCCTTCTGCGCGAAGATGGCGATGACCGGGGACGACAGGTTGTCCACGTCCTCGACGAGCGCGACGGACTTCTCGCGGCCCACGTCGAACGGCGCGACGGCGCCTGGGAAGAGCACGGCGTTGCGGATCGGCAGCACCGGCAGCTCGTCGCCGAACTGCACCACTTCTTCGTCGGGGACGGCGGCGCCTGCGCGCGGCGGTGCGGGAACCTTTTTGTCGGACATGAGACCTCGAAAAGGTGACCGCTCCTCTCTCGTGAGGAGCGGGTGAAGATCGCTATCTATCTTCTGCGATACACGGCGGTAACGGCTCCCGCTAGCCAAAAAGCGCGGCAACCCGAGCTTGCGGCGCGTGGGCGTGCGTCAATCCGCTCGCGCGCCGCCGCGGCGGGCTCCGCAGGCTCAGCCTTCGTCAGCCTTCGTCAGCCTTGGCCAGCGCCGACGGGCACGTCGACCTCGAGCGTGTGGATCGCGAGGCCGGTGAGGACCTTGGGATAGAAGAACGTGCTCTTCTGCGGCATCACTTCGCCGGCCTCGGCCACGGTGCGCACATCGGAGACGGGTGTCGCACTCATCAGCGCGAGGAGCTGCCCCTTGCCGGAGCGCAGCTCGCCGAGCGCGGCGCGCGCGTCTTGGGGGTACCAGAGGTTCGTCTTGGCGGCCTGCGCCTCGGGGGTGATGCCGAGGAGGTGCTCGAGCACGCCGGCGTGCAGGAGCCCGACGTCGGTGCGCTGCAGCGTCGGGTGGAGCTTGCCGATGGTCGGGTGTGCCGCGAGGTCGACGCCCGCCTTGCAGGCCAAGCGCGCGGCGCGGCCGTCGGGCCAGGCGAGGACGAAGCTCGGGCGCGTGGGCGATGCGGCGAGCCACGCGAGGAGCACGTCGGCGCTCGCCCCGCCGTCTTTCACCTCGACGTCGAAGATCGCCCGCGCGCGCGCGGTCAGCTCATCGAACGGCGCCGCCGCGTGGCCCGCGAGCGAGTGCACGAAGCGGTGGGTCGGGAAGACGACGAGGTTCGGATCGTCGCCATTGGCGAAGAACACCATGAAGTAACGGTGCCGGCCGCGGGCGTGCGCCTTCTGCCCGGCCGCCGCGGTCTGTTCCTCGGCGTAGCGGAGCGCCGTCTCGTAACGGTGGTGCCCGTCGGCGATGAGGAGCTGCGAGGCGGCGACGCCCTTCACGATGGCACGGATGGCCTCCGGGTCGGCGATCTTGGCGAGCGCATGGTGGACGCCGTCGCCCGTCTGGAGCTCGGCGAGCGAGGTCGCGCGATCGAGCGCGGCGTCGAGCGCCTTGGCCGGATCGCGGTAGAGCATGAAGCCGGGGCTGAGGTTCGTCTTGGTCGCGCGAAAGAGCTTGAGGCGATCTTCTTTCGGTCCGCTGAGCGTGCGCTCGTGCGGGAGGACGATTTTCTCGGAGAACGGCACGAGGCGCACGAGGCCGAGGAAGCCTCGCCGCGTGAGGCGGGCGCCGCCGGTCGGCGGTACGAACGACTGCTCGTACCGGTAGAAGCCCGGCGTGTCGTCGCGGACGAGGACCTTCTCGCGCAGCCACCCTTCGAGGAGCGCCGCGGCCGTCGCGTATTTCGCGTCGCCCTCGCCGTCCGGGAGGATCAGCCGCACCACGTTGTGCGGATCCTGCGCGGCGAGCGCGGCGCGCTGGGCGGCGTCGATGACGTCGTACGGCGGAGCCACGACGCTGGCGAGGCCCTTCGGGAGCTTGGCGACGTCGTAGCGGAGCGGAGTGAGCGGGGCGATTTCGGCCATGGTCTTGCGCGAGGAGAGTCGTGAGTCGGGCGGCGGGCGTCAAGGCCGATCGGCGGGCGCGCGCACGGACGGGCGCGACCCCAGCGCGCGATGCCCGATGTCGGTCCGGTGGTGCTCTCCGTCCCAACGAATCCTCGTCACCTCCCCGTACGCGACCTCGCGCGCCTCCGCGAGCGTCGCCGCGTGCGCGCCGACGACAAGCACGCGACCTCCCGCCGTCAGAATCCCTCCCTCCGCCGACGCCTTCGTCCCGGCGTGGAGCACGTACGCCCCCTCCGCCAGCGCAGCGCCGAGCCCGTGGATCGCGTCGCCCGTCCGCGGCGTTCCCGGATACCCGTGCGCCGCCATCACGACGCTCAGCGCGGCGCCGGCGCGCACCTCCGCGCGCACACCCGACAAGTCTCCCCGCGCCGCGCCGCCGAGGAGCGCGAGCCAGTCGGTGTCCATCATCGGCACGAGCACGCTCGTCTCCGGGTCCCCGAAGCGCACGTTGAACTCGAGCACCCGCGGCTCGCCGCGATCGATCATGAGGCCGACGAAGAGGACGCCCCGAAACGGCGCTCCCTCCGCCGCCATGCCCCGCAGCGTGGGCTCTACGACCTCGCGCATCACGCGCGCCTGCAGCGCGGGCGTGACGATGGGCGCGGGCGCGTACGCCCCCATTCCGCCGGTGTTCGGTCCACGGTCGCCGTCGCCCACGCGCTTGTGATCCTGCGCGGCCGGCAGCGCGACGGCGCGCGTGCCGTCGGAGACGGCGTGGAAGCTCGCCTCCTCGCCGGGCAAGAGCTCTTCGATCACGACCGTCCTGCCGGCGTCGCCGAACGCGCGCTCCTGCATCATCGCGCGCACCGCCGCGAGCGCCTCCTCGGTGCGCGTCGCGACGACGACGCCTTTGCCGGCGCAGAGCCCGTCGGCCTTCACGACGAGCGGGCGCGCCGCCGCGCGGACGTACGCGAGCGCGCGCTCGGCGTCCTCGAACACCTCGAACGGCGCGGTCGCGATGCCGTGGCGCGCGAGGAAGCGCTTCATGAACGCCTTGGATCCCTCGAGGCGCGCGGCGGCCTTCGACGGCCCGAACGCCGCGATCCCGCGCGCGGCGAGCGCGTCGGCGAGGCCCAGCGTGAGGGGCGCCTCCGGTCCGATGACGACGAGCTCCACGGCCTCCGCCTCGGCCAGCGCGACCAGACCCGGCACGTCGTCGGCCTTCACGTCGGCGTTGCGGAGCGCGCGCGCGGTCCCGGCGTTTCCCGGCGACACGAGGACGTCGGCGCCGCTCCGCCGGAGCCCGTCGCCGAGCGCATGCTCCCGCGCCCCACTCCCTACGACAAGCACCTTTCGCCCGCCCATAATGAAGGCGGCGTTAGCATGGCTGTCGCTTCGCCTCCACCCGCGGTACGCTCACTCTCGTGGCGGACGAAGGACGACAGCCCGTCGCGATCCGAATCGCGCGGCCGTACCCGAGCGAGGAGGCGTTCCTCGAGAACGAGCTGGAGACGCTGACGCGCACCAGCGTCGTGCTCCTCGGCGCGCAAGCGCGCCCGCAAGGGGTCGTGCTCCGGTTCGAGGTGACGCTCGCGTCGGGGGCGCCGCTCCTCCGCGGCGAGGGGCGCGTCGTCGGGTACAAGCCGAACGCGTTCAACGACGAGCCCGGCCTCACGCTTCGCTTCACGCGGCTCGACCCGCGCAGCAAGGCGCTCATCGATCGCGCGGCCGCGCTCCGCGACGCGCGCGCGCGCGGCACGATGCGCCCGGAGCCGCCCGCGCACGAGGCGGCGCTCGAGGCCACGAACGTCGGCCCGCCGCCGTCGATGCGCCGCTCGTCGCTGCCCCCGCCGCTCCCCTCGTCGGCCGCGAGGCTGCCCGCCGCGGCGCCCTCGGCGCCTGCGTCCACGCGCCCGCGATCGCGAGCCCCCGCTCCTCCTCCGCCCGTGCCGCCGCCGCTCATCCCGCGCGTCTACGAAGACGAGGAGGACGAGGAGGACCGGCTCGGCAAGACCACGACGTACGATCGCGACATGATCGAGCGCCTGCGCAGCGAGCGCCTCGCGCGCGAGGCGTTGGACATTCCGCCCCCGACGAACCTCGGCGGGCCGCTCTCGCAGGTCGAGGCCGACGTGCTCGCCGCGGGCGAGCCCACCGCGTCGCCGAGCGAGCTTGAGACGACCCCCATCCCGACGCAGCGACACCCGGCGCCCCCGCCGGCGCAGCCGCCGAGCGCGCCGGCTTCGCTCCGCGGCGGCCACCG
>JAYVXL010000221.1:0-2210 GCA_043785185.1 Myxococcales bacterium | reverse complement strand
ATCCCGAGTCGATCATGACGATCAGCCGCGCCGCGTTCGCGGAGCTGCGCCGCGCCGGCGTGCGCACGGTCGGCGAGTTCCACTACGTCCACCACCAGCCGGACGGGACGCCGTACGCCGAGCGCACGATCCTGAGCGACGCCGTCGTCGCCGCGGCAAAGGCCGAGGGGCTGCGGATTGCGATCCTGCGCGTCGCCTACCACCGCGCCGGCCCCGGTCGCGAGGCCGAGCGCGGGCAGCGCCGATTCTGCGATCCGTCGGTGGGCGACGTGCTCCGCGACGTCGACGCGCTGCGTGTAAAATACAAAGACGATCCGGCGGTGCGCGTGGGCGTCGCGCCGCATTCGGTGCGCGCGGTGCCGCCCTCGTGGCTGAAGGAGATCGCCGCCTACGCGCAAGAGCACGAGCTCCCGCTGCACATGCACGTCGCCGAGCAGGCGCGCGAGGTGGACGAGTGCGTCGCGGAGACGGGGCGGCGGCCCGTCGAGCTACTCGCCGAGCACGGCGTCCTGTCGGCGCGCTTCGTCGGCGTGCACTGCACCAACCTCACGGGACACGAGGCGCGCCTCCTTGGTCAGGCGGGCGCCTTCGCGTGCGTTTGCGCGACGACCGAGCGCGATCTCGGCGACGGCCTCCCGGACCTCGGCGCGCTCCGCGCGAGCGGCGCGCGCCTTTGCACCGGCATCGACAGCCACGTCGTCACCGACCCCATCGACGATCTCCGCGCGCTCGAGACGCACGAGCGCCTGCGCACGCGCGCGCGCGTGACCTTCCAGCCGGCCGAGGGCACGCCCGCCGAGCAGCTGTGGCGCGAGGGCTCGCTCAACGGCGCGCGCGCGTGCGGCTTCGCGGACGCGGGCGGCGTGGTCACCATCGCCCGCCGACACCCGGCCATCGCGCTCGCGGCCGACGGGAACCTCCTCGACGCGATCGTCTTCAGCGGAGGTCCCGGCCTCGTCTCTGGGATCGAGCCGGCCTGATGCCTCACGCCGCGCTCCTCGGCAAGGTCGTCACGCTCCCCGTCGTCCGCTTCGGCGCGCCCGGCGCGTTCCTCGCGCTCGACCCGTCGGACACCGGGCCCGGCGCGCCGACGATCCTCCTGCCCGGCACCGAGACCGCGGCGGTCGTCGACGTCGGCGCGAAGCTCGACGTGTTCGTCCACCTCGACTCCGAGGACCGGCCCATCGCCACGCTGCGCACGCCGAAGCTGATCCTGGGCGAGGTCGCGTTCCTGACGGTCACCGACGTGACGAGCTTCGGCGCGTTCTTCGACTGGGGGCTCGAGAAGGAGCTGCTCGTCCCGCTCGCGGAGCAGACGCGGCCGCTCGCGGTCGGCGACCGCCACCCGATCGCGCTCTATGTCGACGACACGGGGCGGCTCGCCGGGACGATGCGCGTGACCGAGCGCCTACGCGGCCAGGCGCCGTTCACCGTGGACGAGTGGGTGCCGGGAGAGGCGTGGCGAAACGAGCCGGAGCTCGGCGTCTTCGTCATCCTCGCGCGCAGGCACGTCGGGCTCTTGCCGGCGAGCGAGCCGACCACGCTCGCGCGCGGCGACGTGCGCCAGTTCCGCATCGCGAACGTGCTCGCCGACGGCAAGCTCGAGCTCTCGCTCCGCGCGCACGCGCACGAGGAGACGGGCGGCGACGCCCAGCGGATCCTCGAGGCGATGGCGCGCCCCGGCGCGGCCCCGATCTCGGAGAAGGCGCCCGCCGACGAGATCCGCGCGCGCTTCGGCCTCTCCAAGAAGGCGTTCAAGCGGGCGGTGGGGCGCCTCCTCAAGGAGCGCGTCATCGACGTGGACGCCGCCGGCACGCTGCACGCGAAAAAGTAGCGCCGCGCCGTCGCGCCGCCTCTCACGCGCCCGAGCGGCGCAGCCCGGGAAGCATCCTCCGCAAGCTGGGCGCGGCGAAGCCCGCGGCCTTGCGCGGCGCGAACGCGCCGAAGACGAGCGCGCCCACGACGAACGCGACGACCGCGCTCGCCCCGGCGGCGTCGAGGGACCCCCGGCCGCGCCGGTGCACCCGATCCGTCTCGGCGTCGAGGACCCGGCGCACCTTCTCGAAGAGCGACGGGTCGGCCAGCGCCTCGGCGAGGACGCCCACCCACGCGCGCGCGGCGGTCACGTCGCTGCGCTCGCCGAGGGCGAGGGCCGCGCTCACGTACGCCTCGAGCGGGTCGTCCTCCGGGGCGGCGTCGAGGCGCCGCGC
>JAYVXL010000220.1:0-2212 GCA_043785185.1 Myxococcales bacterium | reverse complement strand
TCTCGCGCGACGGCGCGCGCGACACGTGCGCGCCGAGCACCGTCGCGAGCAGCTGGCTGCCGAGGCACACCGCGAGCACCGGCACCTCGGCGCGGAGCGCCCGCTCGATGAGGCGCAGCTCGTCGCTCAAGAACGGATGCGCCGCGGCGTCGCGCACGCCCATCGGCCCGCCCATCACGACGAGCCCCCGCGCGCGCCCGAGGTCGGCCGGGACCGCGCCGCCGGCGTAGCCGCGCACGACCTGGGGCGTGAGCTTTTGCGCGCGGAGAGCCGACGCGATGAGGCCGGCGCCTTCCTCCTTCGCGTGGGTGAGGACGAGGACTTTGGGCATCAGCCGAACCGCGCGCGGGCGGGCGCATGGGCCGGGCCGATGGGGGATTTCTCCGCGCTCACGGGGCCCTCCTAACACCGGTCGCGCGGCGGCGATAGCGCGTCCGCCGCGTCGAGGTTGTAACCTTTTGGACTCGTCGCGCGTGGATCGAGCGGAGGTTCCACCATGGGCAAGCCGGATCGGGTCATCGTGGTCGGCGGAGGGCTCGCCGGGCTCACAGCGGCGGCGATCGCCGCGCGCGGCGGCAAGCGCGTCACGCTGCTCGAGCGGGCCAGCGTGCTCGGCGGGCGCGCGGCGTCGCCCGAGCTCGCGGGCGCGACGGTCAACCAGGGGCCGCACGCGCTTTACCTGGGCGGCGCCGCCGCGCGGACGCTCGCCGACCTCGACGTCCCGTTCACCGCGCACGCGCCGCCCATCGCCAGCGGGCGCGCGCTCAAAGGCGGCGCGCTCCTTTCGCTGCCGACCGGCGCGGGCCGCCTCGTCACCTCGACGCTGCTCGGCTGGCGCGGGCGGCTCGAGGCAGCCCAGGTCCTCGCGCAGCTCGGCCCGGAGCTGGCGCGCGAAGGCGAGACGCTCGCCGCGTGGCTCGCGCGAAAGCTCCGCGATCCGGGCGCCCGCGACCTCGTCGCCGCCTTCGCCCGGCTGTCGACGTACGCGAACGCGCCCGAGCTGCTCTCCGCGCGCGCGGCGCTCTCGCAGATCGCGCGCGCGCAGAAGACGGGCGTCGTCTACGTCGACCGCGGCTGGGCGGCGCTGGCGGAGGGCCTCCGCGCGGCCGCCGAGCGCGCCGGCGCGCAGATCGTGCGGGGCGCCGCGGTCGACGCGCTCGCCCGCGAGGGGCAAGCGTGGGAGGTACGCTGCGGCGACGAGGCGCGCGTCGCAGACGACGTCGTGCTCGCGATCGGCCCGGCCCACACCGCGACGCTCACGGGCAAGGCGATCGACGTCACCCCCATTCACGCCGCTTGCCTCGACCTCTGCTTGGCCGCGCTGCCCAACGACGTCCCGCGCTTCATCCTCGGCATCGATCAGCCGCTCTACTGGTCCGTGCACTCGGACGTGGGGCGGCTCGGGCCGGGCGGCGCCGTCGTCCTGCACCTCGCGAAGTACCTGCATCCGGGCGCGCCCGTGGACGCGCGCCGCGACGAGGCCGAGCTCGAGGCGCTCCTCGACCTCGCCTATCCGGCGTGGCGCCGCGCGGTCCTCGCGCGCCGGCTGCTGCCGCGCATGACGGTGGCGCACGCGATCCCGACGCCGGCGGGCCGCCCGGACGTGGACGCCGCCGGCCACCCCGGCCTTCATCTCGCCGGTGACTGGATCGGTCCGGACGGGATGCTCGCCGACGCGGCCGTCGGCAGCGGCGCGCGCGCCGCACGCGCGATCTTGCGCCACGGCGCGGTACGGTCCAAGGTCGAGAGCGCGGGGTGGCATGGAACGTCACGCGATGCATGACCGAGCCGGCGCGCTCTTCCGCGAGCACGAGCGCTTCTTGTGGGGCCTCTCGTACCGCATGACCGGCAGCGCGGCCGACGCCGACGACGTCGTCCAGGAGACGTTCGCCCGCGCCATGGAGACGCCGCCGGCGCGCGTGGACGAGCCCTGGCGCCCGTGGCTTACGAAGGTCGCGCTCAACCTGTCGCGGGACGTGCTGCGGCGCCGCGCGCGCGACGGCTACGTCGGACCGTGGCTCCCCGGCCCCGCTCCGACCGCGCGCTTCGAGGCGGAGGACGAGACCCCCCACTCCCGTTACGACCGCTTCGAGAGCGTCAGCTTCGCCTTTCTGCTCGCGCTGGAGGCCCTCGGCTCACGCGAGCGCGCCGTCCTCCTTTTGCGCGACGTGTTCGGCTACTCCGTCCGTGAGGCGGCGGACGTCCTGGACCT
>JAYVXL010000219.1:0-7435 GCA_043785185.1 Myxococcales bacterium | reverse complement strand
ACGCGCGGCGGTCGGCCGGGCGGCGCGCGTCCGCGTCCCGGTCCGGGCCGCCGCCCGCGTTGAGCGCGCGCGCTCACCTTAGGGCTCACGGCCAGTGTGGGGGCGGTTAGACTCCGCCACCCATGCGAACCCGCTATGTGCTGTGGATCGGACTCGTCTTGCTCGCCGCGTGCGGAGCCCAACCCCCTTTGCCCGGCGCCCGGATCCCCTCGCCCTCGCCTTCGCCGTCGCAGGAGAGCCACGTCTCCCTGCCGGAGACCCCCGCCGGGCAGCACCTCGCGGAGTGGCTCCGCGTCGTGAACGAGGGGACGGCCGAGGAGCTTCGACGCTTCTACGAGACGCGGTACGCGCCTGCGAAGAACCCGCCCGGTGCCGTGGAAGGCCGCGTCCACTTCATCCTGGGGCTCCGCGCGCAGGAGGGCCCGCGGCGTTTGCGCAAGGTCGAGCGCTCGAGCGCGTACGAGATCACCGTCCTCCTCGAGTCCGAGATCACGGGGACGTGGTGGGCGCAGCACGCTCGCCTGGAACCGAGCCCGCCTCATCTCGTTCAGGACGCCGGCGGCGAGATCGCCATGAGGCCCGAGGGGGTTGGGGAGCAAGGCGCGCTCGACGACGCCGCGCTCGGCGTCCACCTCGACGCCTACGTGGACCGGCTCGCAAAGATCGACCGCTTCTCGGGCGCCATCGCGGTCGCCCGCGGCGACCGGATCGTGTACCAGCGCGCCGCCGGGATCGCGTCCTTCGCGTGGAACGCGCCCATGCGCGTCGATACGAAGATGAACCTCGGATCCATGAACAAGATGTTCACGTCGGTCGCCATCGCGCAGCTCGTCGCCCGAGGAAAAATGGCCTACTCCGACACGCTCGCGAAGCTCGTCCCCGACTACCCGAACCAGGACGTGGCGCGGCGCATCACCGTTCACCAACTCCTCACGCACTCGTCGGGCTTGGGCGACTACTTCACGGACGAGTACGAACGCCTGGCGAAGGATCGGCTCCGTGCGATCCGGGACTACCTCCCGCTCTTCGCCGACAAGCCGCTGCTCTTCGAGCCGGGCGCGCGCTTCGCGTACTCGAACGCGGGGTTCATGGTCCTCGGCGCCATCGTCGAGAAGGTGTCGGGACAGGACTACTTCGCGTACGTGCGTGAGCACATTTACGCGCCCGCGCGCATGACGGACACCGACGCGTACGAGATGGATCACGACACGCCCAACCTGGCGATCGGCTACACGCACGCCGAGGGAGATCCGCCGAACAGGTGGACGAACAACCTCTACCTCCACGTCGTGAAGGGCGGGCCGGCGGGCGGCGGATTCTCGACGGTGAGCGATCTCTTGCGGTTCGCGTCGGCCCTTCAGCGGAGCACGATTCTGGACCGCGAGCGCGTCGCGCTCATCACCCGAGACCAGGCCATCGGAAAGGGCGAGTACGGTTACGGGTTCGACGTGAAGACGGTGCGGGGGCACGCGGCGTGGGGTCACTCGGGCGGCTTCCCCGGCATCAATGGGAAACTGACGGTCGTGCCCGACTTGGGGCTCGCCGTGGCCGTCCTCGCGAACCGGGACCCGCCGGCGGCGGATCGCGTCGCGACGATGGCGCTCGACTACGCGACGCAGAAGTAAGATCGCTCGCGCCAATCACCCTCGACGGTGCACGTGGAACCGGGAGGCGGTGCCGGCGCGAAGGCCCCGCCGCCGCCGGCGCGTCGTCGAGGTTGCGTCGCGGTGGGCGCGCGGCGATCATGGCAAGATGGCCCTCTCATCGCGCGTCGTCGGTCTCGTCGGATGGATCGGTATTCTCGCGGCGACGGTCGCCTTCTCGGCAAGCGCCGACGTCGACCCGTGCGCAGCCTTACCCGAGGACTCGTACACCTCGCAGGCCGATCCCCCGCAGCCCGGTCCTCTGCTCGACGCGATGTGCGACGCGCTTTGCCCGCCCTACGCGGGCGCGCCAATGCCGTCCGGCGCCCGCGTCCCGGTACCGAATGGCGTCGGCCTCGGCGGCGCGCTCAAGTACGTCGATCGGTGGCATCACCAGTGCGAGCAGAAGGTCGGAAACCCCGAGAGGGGGACGGGGTTCTGCAACAAGGAGACGGTCTGCCCGCCCCTCACCACGAAGGTGTCGGACGGCGGCGTGTCGAAGTGCCAGGGGCCTTCGATCAACTCCTCGCATCAAGTCGTCACGGGGCACCCGCGCGCCGTATGCAAGGCGGCGCTCGAGCGCGCGGCGCGCGGCACCCCGCTCCCCCAAAATCCGCCGGCGAGCGGCGCGCAGGCTCCGGTGCTCGGGCAGCGCGCGGGCGGCCTCCTGGCGCCGGGCGCCGGACCTGTGATCGCCGCGGGTGGCGAGGGACAGATCTGCCGCGCCGACCTGGGCTGCAACTCCGGTTTAGTTTGCGAGCTCGGCGTGTGCTCGACCAACGGCAACGCCGGCCGCAAGTGCCGCATCAGCGGGCTCTGCAACACGCCGCACCTCCAATGCGACGAGAAGGGCATCTGCGTCGCCGGCGGCGACGTGAAGACCCGCTGCCACGAAGGAATCGGCGCGGCGGCGTACGGCGCATGCAACGAGGGGCTCGTTTGCGAGGAGAAGGTCTGCGTCCACGTCGGCGGGCCCCACGAGCCTTGCCGCGTGCGACACCGGCACTTCGACGAGCCGCCCGTCGGCGAGTGTGACGGCGACAACGTCTGCGTCGCGTCCAAGGACGGTCGCGCGCGCTGCGAGAAGGGCGGCGAGAAGGGCGAGACGTGCGCCAAGGGGGACAAGTGCAACGATTCGCATCGTCCGTCGCTTCGCTGCGACGTGAACCGCCGCTGCACCGAGCACGTCGGCGAGCGGGATAAGCCGTGCTTCCTCGGCAACATGTGCTTCCGCGATCTGGCCTGCGACCCGCACGGCATCTGCAAGCACGAGGGCAGGCGAGACGAGCGCTGCAAAGCGGGCAGGACGTGCGACCCCGGCCTTCACTGCGAGAACGACCTCACCTGCCGGGGCCCGCGCGACTCGGCCACGGGCGACCCTCCGTGCCCGGACTCGCCGTTCTGGTTTTGCCGCAAGTGCGCCGCCGAGGCGCCGACCAGCGTCATGTACGGCGGCTGCACCTCCGACGACGCCAAGGCCAAGGCAGAGAACGACGCCACGAACTGCGACCACGACGACGACAAGTGCCCAGGCCAGCGCTGACGTCGCCTCCGCAACCCAAACCCTCAAAAAAAAGCCCAAGGCGAGCCTCTGCTCGCATGCATCGGGAGAAGTTCGAGCGCGTCCGTGCCGGCTCAAAGGCGCCACATGAGGCGGGCGCGCGCCAGGGCTCAACGGGTCGTCTCGGTGGTCGCGACCGAGGCTGAGGCCGCCTCGTCCGCCGATTGGCGAACGGACAGCCACTCGCGACCCGAACGGTTTCGCCCATCGACGAGCCTCGGGATGGCTCGCTTGCTGCATCCACGATGGTCCCATGCTCCTCATCATTCTCCTGGTCGTGCTCGTGTTGGCCCTCGGCGGCGGTGGCTGGGGGCACTCGCGCTACGGCTACGTCGGCTGGTCGCCCGCCGGCTTGATTCTCCTCGTGCTGCTGGTCCTTTGGTTCACGGGTGGATTGCACGCGTGAGCGTGCACGAAGCCGGTGCGTGCATTGGGTCACGATGCGGCGACGGCGACGGAGCGCGGGGGCTCGCTCGCGCGGTCGTCGTGGGAGACGCTGTCCTTGCTCGTGAGGCAGCTCTCGCGCACGCGCGTTTTCGGCCTTGCCGCCGAGATGGCGTTTTGGCTCTTTCTCTCGCTCTTGCCGCTCGCCGCCGTCGCCGGATACGTGGCCGCGCGGCTCGCGCTCCACGACTGGTCCCTCGCCGCGCCGCTCCTCGCCGCCATGCCGGCGGATGCCCGTCAGATCGTCCGCGCGGAGCTCGGGCGGGTCGCGGCGTGGAACGGCGGCGCGGTGACACCGCTCGCGGGGGCGTTCTTCCTCTGGCTCGCGTCTACGGGCGTCCACTCGATCTTCGACGGCTTCGAGGCGCAGACAGGCACGTCGCGTTCGTGGCACGTGAAGCGCCTCATCGCGCTCGGGTGCTGCGTGGCGTTCTCGTGCGCGTGCGGCGCCGTCGCGTTCCTAGGGAGCACCGTCGCGTGGGGCGCCGGGCACTGGCGTGAGTCGTCCGCCCGCGTACCGGGGGCGTCGCTCGCGGGAGGCGCGCTGGAAGGCCTCGCGGGGATGGCGCTCCTCTACCTTTTGATCGCCGGCCTTTATCGTGCGGGCATCCCCGACGCCGCGCGCAAGCAAATGCCGCTCGCGCCAGGGACGCTCCTCGTCGTCGTCTTGCACGCGGCGCTCGGCTACGGCTATCGCGCGTACGTCGCGACGCTCGGGGATGGAGGCACGTACCTCGCGGGGCTCGCCATCGTGGGCGTGACGATGACGGCTTTGTACCTATTTTCGACCGCCGTGCTGGTCGGCCTCGCCCTAAACCAGGTGTTGGGGCTAAGGCGAGCACGCATCGCCATCTGAGGGCCCGTGGAAGAAAGGTCGCCGGGGATCCACGCGGCGGCGTTTGCGGCTGCGTGCTCGCGCGCGCGCCGGAGGAGGCGGGGGGACTGGTCGCGCACCTCGACGCCTGCGCGGAGGCGAGCTCCTCCTCGCCTCCGCGTGCGTGCGAGGCAACCCGACGGCACTCGCGCTCTTCGAGCGGCGGTACTTCGACGAGGTGCCGATCGCGTACGCGCGCTTCCGCACGACGACGACCCTCGACGAGCTGCGGCAAGCGCTCCGCGCCAGGCTGTTCGTCGTCGACGAAGCGGTGTCGCACATCATCTTACTAATTTTTCGTCGCCAGTGCGACGTCGCGCCTCCGGTCTGTCTTCCTGAACAAGGAGACCACACATGACCAATTCTCAATCTTTCGCGTCCATCCTCGTGTGCCTTGCCGCGGGCGCAGGCGCCATCGCCTGCTCATCCAGCGGCGGAGAGTCCGTCGGGACCAGCGACGCGCCTCTCACGGCGCACGTCGAGAAGCGCCACCTGCACGGCGAGCGGGTCCTGGCCTCGGTCACCTCGGCGGGCGTCGACACGATGCACTTCTCGGTCACGATGGAGGGGCAGAAGACGCGG
Organism: Myxococcales bacterium; assembly: GCA_043785185.1. Classification (GTDB taxonomy): domain Bacteria; phylum Myxococcota_A; class Polyangia; order Polyangiales; family Polyangiaceae; genus JANYHK01. Next base: position 2,331 of record JAYVXL010000219.1, on the reverse strand, counting down.
ACGCGGAGCGAGCTCTTCGGACCCGAGGGGACACGCACCTTGTGGACGATCCACGATCCGGCGACGCACGTCACCGAGCTGCGTCTGACGACTCCCGGCCGCGAGGATCTCACCTGGGCGGGCGGCGAGCAGGAACGACCCACCGGCGAGCTCGCCCGCGAGGCCGCGGCTTTCCAGGGGAGCACCGAGGTCTGGCTGGCGGCGCTGAAGGATCCGAAGAACGGGACCTTCTTCAACGGGGACCGCCCCGACGGCACGAAACCGCGGACCCCGGCCGCGGCGCTCGCGCAGACGACGCAGGGAGGACTGGTGCAGTACGACGCGTGCTCCTGGCTCTGCAGCGCGAGCTGGGTGCTCGTCTGCTCGCCCTTCTCGGGCGGCGCCGCGATCGGATGCGGGATGGTCTCTATTCCGTACTGCGACTTCGTCTGCTCGCAGCCCCCGCCGGACGGCTGTACGCCCTCGTTCTACGGTGACTGCTCCGGAAATCCCTGAGCCATGGTAGGCGCGCACGGGCTCCCCCTCCTCGCGGTCGCGGTCGCGGCGCTGCTGCTGTTCGCCGGCGGGTGCGGTGGAGTCGCGGGGGAGCCCGTCGCGCAGCAGGCGTCCCCGATCCTCGGCGGCGAGGCGGACGACCGCGATTTCTCGGTTGCGGCGCTCCTCCACGACGACGTCGCGTACTGCACCGGGACCCTCGTGTCGCCTCGCATCGTCCTCACGGCGGCCCACTGCCTGCTTGGACCGCGACCCGAGCAAGTCGCCTTCGGACGCGCACCGAACGCGCCCGACGCGGAGCGGCGACGAGTCGCGAGTGTTCGCGTCGACCCGCGCTTCGATCCGGCGACCCTCGCGCACGACGTGGGGGTGGTCCTCCTCGTCGACGCCGCCTCGCGGGAGCCCGTGCGCCTGCTCGAGCCGACCGGTGCGCCGCCGGTGAAGGGCGAGCAAGTGCGGCTCGTCGGCTTCGGGTGGACTAACCCCGCAGGCGCCGATGCCCCGGCGGAGCGGCGCGACGGGGCGGCGCGGATCGACGCGATCGACGACGAGGAGCTCACCTTCCACGCAGCGCCCGCGCAGACGTGCCGTGGGGACTCGGGCGGCCCGGCGCTGGTGCGGCGCGACGACGCCGAGTACGTGATCGGCGTAGCGTCCTCGGGCGCGCGCGACTGCGCGTCCCTGGCGCGCGACGTGCGCGTCGACGGGGCGCGCGGCGCCTTCGTGCGCGCCGCGATCGAGGATCTGGACCCTCCCCCGATCCCGCGGCGCGCAGGCGGCTGCGCGATCGGCCGCACGGACGAGGGCGCGCGCGGCACGGGCGTCGTCCTCGGCGCTCTCGGCCTCCTCGGCCTCGGGCGCTCGAGCAGGCGGCGCGGCCGCGCTCGTCTCCCACTCGCGCGCGGCCCAGGTTGACGGCGGCGCGTTCCTGGTCGGGCAGGAGTCGTCCCCACGCGCGCGCGGTGAGCCGACGGCCGCCGCGAGCGTGGGCGAGCGGCCGCGCGCGGATGGCGGAGCTTCGAGCATGCGGATAGCGCCGGAAGCGGGGGGCCTTCGCGCTCTACTCCGGCACCGGCGCGCTCCGATCGTGGCTCCGGGTGACCGTCCTGCGCATGCTCCTGAACCTCGAGACGACGCCCGCGCCGAAGGAGTTCGAGCTCGACCTCTCGCTGGCAGCGGCCTTGCCCGGCGCGCGCGACGACGCCGACCTCGCGCACGCGCGCGAGCGGTACGGCGCCGCATTGTCCGAGGCGTTTGGCCCGGCGATGACGAAGCTCGAGCGGCGCGAGCGCGCACTCCTGCGCTACCCCGCGTGCGACGGCCTCACTGTCGACGCGATCGGAAAAATCTACGGTGTACACCGAGCCACTGCCGCGCGGTGGGTGCAGTCGGCGCGCGAGCGGCTAGAGGAGGAGGTCCTCGGCGCTGTGCGCGCACGAATTCCGGCAGGAGACGAGACCCTGGTCAGCCTCATGCGCCTGCTCGCCGGAGAGGTGGAGGTGTCCCTCCGCGCCTATCTCGCGACGGGCTCCGAGAGTGCGGCGCCCACGCCTCCCGAGGGCTGAGCTTGCGATTCTCTTTCAACGAGGGGGCGTTCGTGTGCCCGTGAGAAGAGGAGCCGCATGAGCGCTTGCCCCGACGACGAAACGCTCGTCGACTACGCCGAGCATCGTCTGCACGAGGCCGCGCGCGCGGCTCGCCATGGCGAGGCCGAGGAAGGGCGTGTTTTGGCGCGACCGTTCATCGAACGAGTGCGCCATCCCCTCAATGCGGGTGCGGGAGCCCCGAGTCGTCCGTGAGGTTCGGGCCGGCGAAGAACTGCTCGCAGGCGCTGTA
>JAYVXL010000218.1:0-7437 GCA_043785185.1 Myxococcales bacterium | reverse complement strand
AGCGGCGCGCACGGCGGAACGAAGTACGGCTCGGGGGTCATCGCCTCTTCCACGGTGACCTCGGCGGGGTCGACGTCGCGGAGCGTCTCGATGAAGCGGAGATCGCCATCGCTCACGATGCCGACGAGGACTCCGCCATCGAGCACCGGGAGGTGACGCACGTGGTGGGTCCGCATGAGCTCATGCGCGCGGAGCAGGGGCTGGTCCCGCCCGATCGACTGCGTGGCGACGCTCATGGCCATGTAGATTTGATGGGTCCGCATACCGCTCCGCGTAGCAAGCGGCCGGCCAGGCGTGGTGAGGTCACGGCGCGCGGCGGCGAGAACCGACTTCGCGCGCGCGGCGCGGCGACCCCGCACGGTTTGCGTTCGAACGCAGCCCATGCGGCGCGGCGCGTGAGCCCAGCCGCGCGCACGACAGAGCCCGACCGCTGCTGCGGCGCGCGCTTACTCCACCGCGAACATGCGCACGGTGCGCGGGGGGACCTCGACGGTGAACGACCCGGACACCCGCGCGATTCGCGTCTCGGCGCGCAGCAAATCGACCAGCGCCGTCGCCGACGCGAGCGCGACACGCGCGCTGACCTTTTCGCCCGTAGGATTCATGACGAACGCGATCTTCGGCGCGCCGTGCTCGTCCTCGTGCACGGAGAAGTGCGCGTCGGCGGGGTCGACGGGATAGGTGGGAAGGCCGAGCTCTTCGACGCGACGGCCCACGAGCGCGTCCGCGCGCGCGACGTCGTCGAGCGGCTCCACCTCGAGGCCGCGCACGTCGTGGGGGCTCCCGAGCAGGCGCATGGAGCCGTCGCGAAGGGGGACGCGCGGGCCGATCGTGACCCGCGCGCCGGCCTCGCGCGCGGCGCGGAGCCACGCGAAGAAGTCCTCCTTGATCCCGCCCGCCGTCGCGCAAATGATCCACCCGGCGCCGCGCGTGCTCACCTGTACGCTGTCGCCGCCGGCGTACGCGTACGGCACGCCGCGGGCGTTGAGCGCGCGCTCGAACGCGCGCAGGTACGCCTCGCCTTCGATCGTGGCGACCTCGCCGAGGCCGAGCTCGTCTTCGAGGCAGCTCTCCTGGAAACCCGAGCCCATGATGTTGAACGCCGCCGGCGACACCGGCCCGAACGCGTGCGTCGCGCGCGCGAGGCGCCGCAGCGAGCGCGGGACGACGAGCCGCACCGGCGCGCGCCTTCGCAGCGCGTGGAACTTCGTGCGTTCGAGCGCCTGGATGAGCGCGCGGTAGCGGTCGGCGAGCACGCGCGGGCGCCCGTGCCGATCGATGGGCGCGCCGACCCAGCGATCGCGCTCGACCGCCATGTACAGGTTGAAGCCGCGGAGCCCGTAGGCCATCGCGCACATGAGCGTGTAGAGCGAGTCGTCATCGTCGAGCGGAGCGAAGAAGGGCGGGAAGCCAGCGCCTACCTCGGCGCCGAACGGCGGCGCGCCGAGCCCCTCGCAACGGCTCGCGAGCTCCGTCGTGCGGCGCATGTTCGTCGTGTGATGGAGGGGCGTGGCCGGGTGGTAATAGTCGAGGCCAATCAGGTCGAGCACCTTGCCCATGCGCCCGGCGTTGAGCGGCGTGGCGGCTTCGCCTAGCGGGAAGTTGTGCATCGTGGGCAGCTCGGAGAGGCCCGCCTCGTCGAGCACCTTCGAGAAGCGCGACATCGCGCTCGTGAGGAGGTGCTCGTGGAACTCCATCCAGTCCATGTGGCGCGGCAGGTCGGCCGCGCTACGCGCGTCGAAGCGGTGCGGCGGCACGAGCGTCTCGAAGCGCGCCCGCGGCTCGTCCCACGCCGCGCGAAGCGCCCGCACGTGCTTGTATTTTACACGCACAAAGGTGCGAAACATGCGCAGGGCGTCGGGGTGGTAGTCCTGGTCGTACGCGCCGTCGCGGAAGTAGAGCGCGCCCTCGTTGTCGATCTGGACCATCACGATCGGCCCCTCGGGGTGGCGGAGGGGCGCGAGGAGGTGCGCCACGGCGCGGAGCCAGCGCGCGGTCTCCTCGTGAAAGAGATCGCTCGCGTAGCTCGGCACGGGGAAGGCGAGCGGGATCATCGGCAGCATCACCGGGTTGTCCCGCGGCGTGCGCGCCTGGCACTCGCGATCCCACGCGATGCGCTCGGGCAGCCCGAAGAACGTGAGCTCCGCGTTGATGTGCGGCCCCGGACGCACGACGACCTTGAGCCCGCGCTCGCCGCACATCCGCACGAAGCGGGCGACGTCGAGGCCCGAGTCGTGCTCGCCGAAGTCGAACACGCCGGCCTCGCGCTCGTGCACACCCCAAGGGACGTACGTGTCGACGAAGCGCAGCCCCATCGCCTTCATCGCGTCCAGGCACGGGCCCCACGCCTGCGGCGGGTGGCGCCAGTAGTGCATCGCCCCGCCATAGAGCGGGAGCGGCTCGGCGACGCCTTCGAGCAGGAGCCCCTGGGGGTGCACGCGCGCGCGCGCGCGGCGTGGCGCGTGCGCGAAGTCGTCCGGGGGCGGGATCGGCGCGGCGGTCACGGAGAGGTCTTGCTACCTCATTGTGGCGACGCCGGAAAGGAGGCCGCGGCGCGGCGGCCCGGCGACACGCCTGCTCGCCGTGCGGCGTGGAAGCGCGCTGGGAACGCGGCAATGAAGGCGGGCGCGTCGAAGTGACGGTCGAGGCAGCCACGCGCCCATGCTGTTCGCGAGGACGTGGGCCCGTGAGGTCCACGTCCCCGAGCGCGGCTTCGGAGGCGTACGCGCGCGCGTCGGTCGACGCAAACGCGCACAGACGCGGGGAGACCCAGGCGACGCCGTGCGCGACGAGACACTCACGCTCTGACGTGGGGCATAGGCGTTGGCGTGATGGCACCAATTGGTACATCCAATTGGTGCCATCCATTCGATATACCAATTGGTGGTACCAGCAGTGCCGCCCCCTGCACCCGGACCTCGCCCCGCTCCGTGGCTCACACCTCGTCGGGAATCGCGCGGTGCAAGATCTCCCGCAGCCGCCTCATGTCGGCGTCCTCCTCGAGGTGCCGCAAGGCGGCCTTCACCTTTGCAACCGTCGGCGCAACGAAGCGCAAAAACGAGCTGTTGTTCTTGACCCGATCGATGAAGACGAACCGCCCAGCGTCCTTCAGCTTCCGCTGCACGGTAACGCGGTCGAACTCGCGTCCCAGCTTCGCGCGCTCCTCCGTGCCGAGGCCCGCACGCGCGGCGAACTCGTCGAGCCGCGCCTCGACGAAGGCGCGATCGAACTCCTGGTAGCTGTCGTTCAGTAGCGCGACCAGGTCGTAGACTCTCGGCCCGAGCAGCGCGTCCTGGAAGTCAATCCACGCGAGGCTGCCCCCCGCGCGCACCATCAGATTGCGCGACTGGTAGTCACGGTGGACGAAGCCCCGCGTCCAACTCGCGATTTGTCGGGCGAGGCGGCCGCCGATGGCGTCGAACTCCGCGCGATCCTCGGGCGACAGGCTCTTGCCGCGTGCGTCGAGGCCCCATTCACGGAAGTGATCGATCTCCCAACGAAGCAGGTCCTCGTCGAACGCGCGCCCGGCGACGACGGAGCCCTGGGGGAGCTCGGCGAGCTTCCGCTGCGCGACGGCGAGGTCCTCGACCGCGCGCGTGTACAGCGCGCGCTTGTCGCCAGGGCGAGCGAGGAGGTGGTTGGCCAGCGTCGCGTCGCCGAGGTCCTCGATGAGCAGCCAGCCGCGATCGGTGTCCTCGCCGAGGACGACGGGCACGTCGACGCCGTGCTGGGCGAGGAGATCCCGCACCTCGAGGAAGGGCCAACGCGCGCGGGTCGTCTCCTTCTGAATCTCTTCGGGCTTCGCCCCTTCGGGGACGAACATGCCGACCGCGCTCGCGCCGCCCGGCAGCGCCACGCGGTAATAGCAGCGCGTGGAGGCGCCGCCCGGCATCGGCGTCGCCACGAGCGCGGCGGCGGGGTGCATACGTCGAACGAGGTCCTCGAGCGGGCGCAGATCGACGTCGGCCATCGTCCCTTCTTAGCAAGCCCGAAGGGCGGGCTGCTACCTTCTTCAGGCACCCGATGGCCGCCCCGCTCACACCGCCCCGTGCCGAGGCCATCGCCCTGGTGGCGCGCGCGCTCGATGCGCCCGTCCCCGACGGCGCGAGCGCCGCGCTCGAGACGTGGCTCGCCCAGATGGCGATCTGGAACAAGCAGGTCGATCTCACCGCCGCGCGGTCGACCGACGAGCTCACCGATCTGATGCTCGCCGACGGGCTGTTGCTCGCGAAGCACGTGCCCAGAGGCGCCACGGTCGTCGACGTCGGGACAGGCGCCGGCGCCCCCGGCCTCGCGCTCGCGCTGGCGCGGCCCGACCTTCGCGTCACGCTCGTCGAGCCGCTCGCGAAGCGCGTCGCGTTCCTGCGCACGGTGCTCGCCGCGGTGAAGCGCGAAGACGTCGGCCTCCTGCGCATGAAGGTCGACGACCTCCGCACGCGCTTCGACGTCACGATCGCGCGCGCGACGTTCCCGCCCGCCGAATGGCTCGCGCGAAGCCTCGACCTCATCTCCATCCCCAACGGGTCGACGTGGGTGCTGCTCGCGAAGGAGCCGCCGCCGGAAGACCCCGACGCGCGCCTCGTCGAGGACATCGCGTACACTTGGCCGCGGACCGGCGCGGCGCGGCGCGCCGTGCGCTACATGCGTGCCTGACTCACTCCGCCGGGGTGTCCGCGGCGATTCGCCAGGGGCGAGAGCGGAAGCGTCCGCAGGATCCGTTTTCTTGGCCACCGCCGCCCGCGCGTGAGAGCGCTGGACACAATGTCAGTCGTCCGTGAGCCCGAGCTCGTCGCCTTGAGGAAATTGGCCGAAGATCTCGCGTCGCGACGCAAGGAGCGGCTGTCCACGTGTCACCTGCTCGCGGCGATCGCGGCGCGGCCCAGCAGCGCGGGGGATCTCCTGGCGGAGAAGCGGCTGGGGACCGAAGTGCTCCTGAAGGCCGCGCGGGTCCTCCTCGATGACGAGAAGGACGCGGTCGCCCGCGCCGTCCAGCGGGCGCGCGAGCTGGCGGCGCGCATCCCCAGCGGGGAGCGCGACGCACGGCTCGAGCCGATCGCCCTGCACCTGCTGTTCGCGCTCTGCCAGGACCGCCACACCGCGGCGTACCGCGCGATCGAGCAGTGCGGGACCGACGTGGGCAAGCTGCGAAACTCGGCGATGCAGCAGGCGATGGGCATCGCGCCGCCCCGGCGCGCGGTCGAGGCCCGGCGGCCGAACGCCGCGCGCCCGACGATGCCCGCGACGCCGCTCGCGCGCAGGCCGTCCGCGCCGGCGGTCGCGCCGACCGCGCGGATCGCCGTGCCCTCGCCCAAGCCCGCGCCGCCGGCGCCTGCGCAGCTCACGCTCCCCCACGCCCAGCAAAGCCGCCCGAAGAAGAAGCCGCAGGCGCAGGGTCGCTTCGCGCTCGACCCGAAGAAGTTCGCGATCATAAACCAGCTCGGGAGGAACCTCACGCTCGCCGCGTCGCTCGGCGAGCTCGATCCGGTGGTCGGCCGCGACGACGAGATCGAGCGCACGCTCGACGTGCTCGCGAAGCGGCGCGCGAACAACCCGTGCCTCATCGGCGCCGCCGGCGTCGGCAAGACGAGCGTGGTGCGCGGCATCGCTCAGCGCATCGCGAATGGGCAGGACGTCGCGTCGCTCGACGACCGCATCGTCATCGAGATCGAAGCCGGCGCGCTCCTGGCCGGCACCGGCATGCGGGGGCAGCTCGCCGAGCGACTCGGCATGATCAAAGAAGAAGTGAAGCGGAGCGAGGGGCGCATCGTCCTCTTCTTCGACGAGATCCACACGCTGTTCGGCGGCGACGCGGGCGACGAGGCGGCGAGCGAGCTCAAGGTCGCCCTCGCCAAGGGCGAGCTGGCGTGCATCGGCGCGACCACGACCGAGGAGTACAAACGGGTCATCGAGGCCGACGCCGCGCTCGCGCGTCGCTTCTCGCCCGTCGAAGTGACCGAGCTGTCGCCCGAGGAGTCCGTGCTTGCGCTGGAGCAGGTCGCGCCGATCCTCGGCGCGCACCACAAGGCGCTGTACACCGAGCAGGCGATCGTCGCGTGCGTGCAGTGGAGCGTGCGCTACATCCCCGGCCGCGCGCTACCCGACAAGGCCGTCAGCTTGCTCGACCTCGCGGGCGCGCGCGCGCGGCGGCGCTCGAAGACCGAGGTCGACGCCGAGGACGTCGCCGAGGTCGTGAGCGAGGAGGCCGGCGTCCCCATCGAGCGGCTGCTCGAGAGCGACGGCGAGCGCATGCTGAGGCTCGAGGCCATGATGGCCGAGCGCATCGTGGGTCACGCGTCGTCGCTGGCGCGGGTGGCGACGATCCTGCGGCGCAACGCGTCGGGGTTCCGTTCGCGCCGACCCATCGGCTCGTTCCTGCTGCTCGGCCCCACCGGCGTCGGCAAGACGGAGACCGCGAAGGCGATCGCCGAGTGCCTCTTCCACTCGCCGGACGCGATGACCCGACTCGACATGTCCGAGTACGCCGAGGCCCACGCGATCGCGCGCCTCGTCGGCGCGCCTCCTGGCTACGTCGGGCACGAGGCGGGCGGGCAGCTGACGGAGGCGGTGCGGCGGCGGCCGTACCAGGTCATCTTGCTCGACGAGATCGAGAAGGCGCACCGCGACGTCCTCGAAGCGTTTCTCCAGGTGTTCGACGAGGGTCGCCTCACGGACGGGCGCGGGCGCACGATCGATTTCACCAACGCCGTGATCATCCTGACGTCGAACATCGGCGCGGATCTCGCGCCGGCGAGCCAGCGCGGGCGCATCGGCTTCGGCGCACGACGGGGCGTGATCGAGAAGAACGCGGAGTACGAGACCGCGGTCATCGGCGCGGCGCGCGCGGCGCTGCCCCCCGAGCTGTACAACCGGCTCGACGAGGTCCTCGCTTTCCCGCCGCTCACGCGCGAGGACGTGGCCGAGGTCGCGCGCCGCATGCTGGTGGCGCTCGGAATGGAGCTCGAGGCGGCGCGCGGCGTGCGGCTCGACGCGAGCGAAGCCGCGGTGGGCGCGCTCCTCGAGGCGGGCGGCTTCGACGCCGAGCTGGGCGCGCGCCCGATGCGCCGCGCGATCGCGCGCCTCGTGGAGGCGCCGATCGCCGAGCTTATCCTCCGCGGCGAGATCGCCCGCGGCGACGTCGCGACCGTGGACGTCGAGGACGGCAAGCTCGTCGTCGACTCGGTCACGCCGCAAGCGCAGACGGCCTGACGCCCGCCGCTTCGCTCAGGCCGCGGGCCCCTCGATCGCGCGCCGGTAACGCTCGCGGCGGGCGTTGTCCCGCAGGATCTCGTACGCCTCGTCGAGCACGACGGCGATCTTGCGCACGTCGTCGTTCAGGTCGGCGATCTCGGGCGTGAGAATGCGGGCGGGCTCGAACGCGCGGCGCAGGTCGACGAACGCGCGTCGCACCTCGTAGCTCGTCGCGGTTCGCGGAACGCC
>JAYVXL010000217.1:0-2221 GCA_043785185.1 Myxococcales bacterium | reverse complement strand
CGTGGAGGCCGTAAATCAGCAGGATCCAGCCGCCGAGGACGACCCAGCTGCCGATCGTGGAGGGCGAGGTCCCCACGATCGCGAGCCCCAGCGTCTGGACAATCGCCCCGGCGGTGAGGAGCTTCCGGCCCCTCGCGAGAGGCGGCGTATGACTTTCTCGCGGCGGCACGAAAAGCAGCCTAGCGGTGACCTCGGCCGTTCGCTAGAACGGACGACATGCCTCGTTTTGCAGCACTGGACGTAGGCTCCAACGCGCTCCGCCTGCGCGTCATCGAGGCGCAAGCGCCTTCTCGGTTGGTCGACCGCTCGCAGCTGACGCTCCTGCCGAGCGAGCGCGAGAACCCGGCGGGTTGGCGCGAGCTCCTCAGCTTGCGCGCGCCGGTGCGGCTCGGCACCGAGGTGTTCGTGACGGGGCGCCTCGCGCCGGCGTCGATCGGCCAGGCGTGCGCGGCGCTCCGGCAGTTCCGCGACGCGATGGACCAGCTCGGCGTCGACGCGTACCGCGCGACCGCCACGAGCGCGGTGCGCGAGGCGCAGAACGGCGCCACGCTCGTCGAGCGCGCGAGGCGCGAGGCGCGCATCGAGCTCGAGGTCATCGAGGGCGTCGAAGAGGCGCGCCTCATCCAGCTCGCCGTCGTGCGCCGCCTCAAGCTCGAGGACCGCCGCGCGCTGCTCCTCGATGTCGGCGGCGGCTCCACGGAGGTGACGTTCCTCGACCGCGGCCAGGGCACGTTCGCGATGAGCCTCACGATGGGCACCGTGCGCCTGCTCGAGACGTTCTTGAACCCCGAGCGCAAGCGCCGCGGCGACGCGCCGGTGACGGGCCGGGTCGACCGCGAGCAGATGAAGCTGATGGGCGAGACCATCGATCGCGCGCTCGCGGAGGTGGTGCCGCACATCAAGCGTACGAGCGAGCTGCTCGTCGGCACCGGCGGCAACGTCGAGACGCTCGCGGAGCTGTGCCCGGTGCGCGGCGCGATGCCCGGCGCGCCGCGGGCGATCGACGTGGCGCAGATGCGCGCGCTCATCGCGAAGATGGCGACGATGACGACGGAGGAGCGCCGCGCCACGTACTCGCTGCGCCCCGATCGCGCCGACACGATCATCCCGGCGTCGCTGATCTTCCTGAAGGCGGCGGAGGCGTTCCGGCTCGCGGCCGTCACCGTGCCGGGCGCCGGCCTGAAGGAGGGGATCCTCGAGGAGCTCGTCGACAAGTACTTCGACGTTTGGGACGAGGCGGGCGAGGCGAAGAGCGTCCTCCTCGCGTGCCGCCGCCTCGGCGCGCGCTACTCGTTCGACGAAGCCCACGCCGAGCACGTGGCCCGCTTCGCCACGCAGCTGTTCGACGATCTGCAGGCCATCCACGCGTTCAGCGCGCGCGACCGGCTGCTCCTCCAGGCGGCGGCGCTCCTGCACGACATCGGCGACTACGTTCGCTACGACGGCCACCACAAGCACAGCTACTACCTCGTGATGCACGCCGAGATCCTCGGCCTCTTGCCCGAGGAGCGCGCCGTCGTCGCGAACATCTCGCGCTACCACCGCAAGAGCCCGCCGGACATCGACCACCCGAACTTCCGCGAGCTCGACAAGGTTTCGCGCGGCAAGGTGCGCGGCCTGTCGGCGATCCTGCGGGTCGCCGACGCGCTCGACCGCGAGCACCGCGGCAAGGTGCTCGACGCCCGCGCCGAGGTCGACGCCGCCAAGCGCCGCGTCGTGCTGCACCTCGACGGACCGGACGAGCGCGAGCTCGAGGAGTGGACCGTCAAGCACAAGAGCGAGCTGTTCCGCGACGTGTTCGATCTCGACGTGACCATCGCGCCGCTCGAGGGCGGCGGCGTGAAGTCGGCGCGCGGCGAGGAGCCGGTGAGCGGCGAAACGGTGACGGGCACGAGCGCGCCGCCCAAGCAGAAGACCGCGAGCTGATGTATCGTCGCGCGAGCATGCGGCTCGCGCTCCTGCTCAGTCTCTGCCGCCTCTGCCGCGCCGGCAGGGGCGCCTGCCTCGCCGGCGTGGTCGTCTCGCTCGGCGCCGGCGGGTGTGGAGCCTCGGACGTGCCCGACCCGCGGTCCGCCGCGGAGGCCTACGCCGCCGCGGCCGCCCGAGGCGACGCCGACGCCATCTACGGCATGATGACCGCGAGCGCGCAGAAGGGGCGGAGCCGCGACGACGTGCGCAAGATCGTCCTTGGCGAGCGCGAGGAGCTGGCCGAACAAGCCGC
>JAYVXL010000216.1:0-7440 GCA_043785185.1 Myxococcales bacterium | reverse complement strand
TCTTCTTGCCGCCGCGCACGAGGAACGCCACGCACTCGCGCGCGTGCTCCGGCGTGTGCGCGAAGGGCGCGTCGCGGACGAGCGGCTCGATGACCATCTTGATGTAGTCGGTGTAGAGCTGCCAGCCCTCCTCGTCCGTCGGGTCGAGGCCGAGCACCGTGACGCAGAGGCGGTAGAAGCGGTCCCAGTCGCCGTCCTGCGCGGCGATGACGTAGTCCTTCATTCCCTGGAGGAGATCCGGCGGCAGCACCTTGATGCAGCCGAAGTCGAGGAACGCGACGCGACCGCCGCCGAGGAAGCGGTAGTTGCCGGGGTGCGGGTCGGCGTAGAGGATTCCGTGCTTGTAGAGTGCACGGAACATGAAACGCCAAATCGTCTCGCCCGCGCGGCTCTTGTCTGCGGCGGTGGCCTTCGCGCAGAACGTCGCGTAGTCGACGCCGCCGACGAGCTCGCACGTGAGCACGCGGCGCGTCGTCAGGCTGTGGTGGACGCGCGGGATGAGGATGTCGTCGTCGCCGGCGTGGATCTCGCGGAAGCGGTCGGCGGTCATGGCCTCGCGGGTGTAGTCGAGCTCGGCGAGGAAGACGGCCTTCACCTCGTCGAGCGTCTCCTTGGACTGGTAGCGGCGGCCGACGGGGGCGATCATCGACTCGAGCAGCGACAGGCTCTTGAGATCGTTCTCGATCGCCTTGTCGACCCCGGGGTACTGCACCTTCACGGCGACGCGCTCGCCGCCCCGCGTGATCGCGCGGTGCACCTGGCCGATGCTCGCGGCCGCGAACGGATCGTCCTCCCACTCGGCGAACACCTCGGTGGGCGTCGCGCCGAGGTCCTCGCGCACGACGCGCGCGGCGGCCTCGCGCGAGATCGGCGGCGCCTTGGCCTGCAGCTGCGCGAGCACCTTTTTGAAGCGCTCCTCGTAACCGGGCGGCGCGAGGCCGTCGATGTACGAGGCCATCTGCCCGAGCTTCAGCGGCAGGCCCTTCATGTCGCCGAGCGTCTTGAGCATCGCCTCGGCGGTCTTCTTCGCGCTCTCGCGGATCTTCGCGCGCGCGGCCTTCTGGTCGTCCGCGTCGCGCTTCACGCCCATCGCGCGCTTCATGCCCTCCATCGCGATCGGCAGCGCGCGCGGCGCGAGCGCCGTCAGCCGCGCGAGCCGCCCGAGGCGCGACGTCGGCGGCCCATCTGCCCGCGCGCGCGGCTCCTCGCGCGGCGCCGCATCGGGGCGATCCGGGGGCGGGGGCTCTTTTGCGCTCATCGTAGAGCTCCACGAGGAGCTCCCTCGTAGTATCGCCTCTCACCGTCTCGGCGTCGAGGACGCGGCCGGCGCGGACGAGCTCCGCGAAGCTGCTGCGCGCGGCGCGCGCGCGATCGAGTACCCTCCCGCGGTCGTGTCCGCGTCCGCGCTCCTCCGCTTCACTGCGCTCCCGGGCGGCGGTTCGCCGAACGTCCGGGCGGATTTTCACGTCCGGCGCGCCGTGCGCGACGAGCTTGGGCTGAGCGACGCGCTCTTCTCGCTCCGCGGGGACGTCGCCTTCGCCGACGTCGCGGCCGCCCATCGCCTCGCCGGCACGCTCAACGCGCGCCGCGCCGCGAGCGCCGCGCCGATCCAGGCCTCGGAGCTCCACGCGATGGGGCTCCTCCACGAGATCTTCCACGCCATCCTCGCGCGCTATCGCAGCGCGGTCGGCGGCGACCCGTTCGGCGCGCTCGTGCGCCGCCTGCGGGACGCGCACGGCGACGATCTCGGGCGCACGCTCCGCGCTTTCCTCACGTCGTTCCCGCCGCAGCCGGTGTACCGCGGCGAGGCGACGATCGACGCGTGGCTCGCCGGCGCGACGGACGGCGTGCCCAACGAGCAGTGGGCCGTCGAGGAGCTGCTGCTCGCGTGGCTCGGGAACGAGAACCCCGCGTACGCGCCGATCGCCGAGCTCGTGAGCGACGAGGAGCTGCGCCGCACGACGCCGTACCTCGAGGTCCTCGGCTCGATGAAGGAGGCGCTCGACGACCAGCCGCGCTTCGGCCCCGACGACGAGAACCTCGTGGACATGCTGCTCGCGCCCATCCGCAGCGCGCCGGGCTCGCTCGCCCAGCAGCTCGAGTTCATGCGCGCGCGATGGGGGCTCGACGTCGCGCTGCTCGAGCGGCTGCTTCGCGCGGGCGATCTCGCGCGCGAGGAGGGCAAGTGGTTCCTCCACCACGGGCAGGGCGCGGGCGTCGGCGGTCCGGGCGGCGAGCACGCGGGAGCGATCGCGCAGCCCGGCAGCTTCACGGGTGGCGAGCCCTCCGACCCCGAGCCCGAGCGCTTCAGCCCCGACCTCGAGTGGATGCCGCGCGTCGTCATGCTCGCGAAGAGCTCGTTCGTGTGGCTCGACCAGCTCTCGAAGACCTACCGGCGCGGAATTCACACGCTCGCTGACGTCCCCGACGAAGAGCTCGATCGACTCAAGGCGCGCGGCTTCACCGGCCTCTGGCTCATCGGCATCTGGACGCGCAGCAAGGCGTCCCTCCAGATCAAGCAGCGCATGGGCAACGCCGACGCGGTCGCCTCGGCGTACTCGCTCTACGACTACGAGATCGCCCCCGAGCTCGGCGGCCACGGCGCGTACGAGAACCTCCGCGATCGCGCGTGGCGCCGCGGCGTGCGCCTCGCGAGCGACATGGTGCCGAACCACATGGGCCTCGACTCGCGCTGGGTCGTCGAGCACCCGGACTGGTTCGTGCACGCCAATGAGCCGCCGTTCCCGAGCTACGCGTTCAACGGGCCGGATCTGGGCAACGACGACCGCGTCACGATCCAGCTCGAGGACGGCTACTGGTCCAAGACCGACGCCGCCGTCGTCTTCAAGCGGACCGACCGCCGCACCGGCGACGCGCGCTTCGTCTACCACGGCAACGACGGCACGAGCATGCCGTGGAACGACACCGCGCAGCTCGATTACACCAAGGCGGAGGTCCGCGAGGCGGTCATCCAGACCATCCTCCACGTCGCGCGTCACTTCCCGATCATCCGCTTCGACGCGGCGATGACGCTCGCGAAGAAGCACTACCAGCGCCTCTGGTTCCCGCTGCCCGGCACCGGCGGTGACATCCCGTCGCGCGCGGCTCGCGCGATGACGAAGGAGCGCTTCGACGAGGTCTTCCCGGTGGAGTTCTGGCGCGAGGTCGTCGACCGCGTCGCGCGCGAGGTGCCGGACACGCTGCTGCTCGCCGAGGCGTTCTGGATGATGGAGGGCTACTTCGTCCGCACCCTCGGCATGCACCGTGTCTACAACTCGGCCTTCATGCACATGATGAAGAAGGAGGACAACGCGGGCTACCGCGCCTCCATCAAGAGCGTGCTCGGCTTCAATCCGCAGATCCTGAAGCGGTACGTCAACTTCATGAACAACCCGGACGAGGAGACCGCGGCGCTCCAGTTCGGCAAGGACGACAAGTACTTCGGCGTCTGCACGGTGATGTGCACGATGCCGGGGCTGCCGATGTTCGGGCACGGGCAGATCGAAGGATTCGGCGAGAAATACGGCATGGAATACAAGCGCGCGTACTGGGACGAGACGCCCGACGCGCACCTCGAGTGGCGCCACGCCCGCGAGATTTTTCCGCTGATGAAGCGTCGCGCGCTCTTCGCGGAGGTGGAAGAGTTCACGCTGTACGACGCGCTCGGCGACGGCGGTGAGGTCCTCGAGGACGTCTTCGCGTACTCGAACCGCCGCGGGGACGAGCGTGCGCTCGTCGTGTTCCACAACCGCTACGCGCACGCGCGAGGATGGATCAAGGGCTCCGCGCCGTTCCTCGGTGACGACGGCGAGATGCACGAGCGCACGCTGTCGGACGCGCTCGGCTTCACCCCGCGCGTCGGCGCGTTCCTCGTGTTTCGCGACCACGTGACCGACATGGAGCACATCGTCGAGACGACCGAGCTCGCCGCGCACGGCCTCCGCGTCGAGCTCGGCGCGTTCAAGTTCGC
This sequence comes from Myxococcales bacterium, assembly GCA_043785185.1. Classification (GTDB taxonomy): domain Bacteria; phylum Myxococcota_A; class Polyangia; order Polyangiales; family Polyangiaceae; genus JANYHK01. Next base: position 3,470 of record JAYVXL010000216.1, on the reverse strand, counting down.
CGTGTACTGGGAGTTTCGCGAGGTGGTCGACGCGTACGATCGCCCGTACCGCGCGCTCGCCGAGCGGCTGCGCGGCGGCGGCGTGCCGAGCGTCGAGGACGCGCTCGCCACGCTCGTCCACGCGCCCGTCCACGACGCGGTGCGCGAGGCGCTGGCGCGTCGCGCCGTTGCCGCCGCCGAGGCGGGCGAGCCGAGCGTTCCCGATTGGCGCGCGGCGCTCGACGCGGCGGAGATGCTCCGCGAGGCGAGCGGCCGCGAGGATCCGATCGCCGCGTTCCGCCTCGACCGCGTCTTCGGCGACGCGACCGGTCTCGTGCGCGTTCTTCTGCGCCCGGCGGCGTCCCGCGGCCTGTCCGGGCTCGCGGCGCTCCTGGACGACGACGACGCGCGCGCGCTGCTCGGCGTGAACGTGCACGCCGGCGTCGAGTGGCTGCGCAAGGAGCCCTGGGACGCGCTCGTCCTCGCGCTCGCCGCGCGCGGCGATGCGCCGGCCGCGGAGCGGGCGCGCGTGACGGCGCTGGCGGAGACGGCGGGCTACGACGTGGCGAAGCTGCGGGCGCTGCTCGCGCCCTCGCCCGTCACCGCCGCGCCCACGACGCCGCTTCCCCCCGCGGCCGCGCCCTCGTCACGAGCGCGATGATCCACTCGAGGGTGTCCCACACCCGCAGCACGCGCAGCGGCGTGTCGAGCCAGCCCGTCGTGATGCAGTAGTTGCGCGTGTGCGGCGCCGCGTGGTGCTCGCTGTGGTGCACCGGCGCGAGGATGACGCGCATGCGCTGGAGCACGCGCACGAGCATCGGCGGCGTATCCATGTGGGCCCATTTGTGGATCTGGCTCGTCATCGCGATGAAGAGCGCGCCGGTGATCAAGTAGACCTGCGTGAACGTCGACGACGCGTAGAGGCCGATGCCCGACAGAATGACCGACAGCGCGGCGTTGTGGCCGTTGGTCTCGACGAAGTCGTGGCTCAGCATCGCCTTCTGGTCGACGTGGTGCTCGCGGAACGTGCGGATCGCCAGCGCGCCGACGACCGGCGTCCGAACGGTGCCCCACGTGTCGAACATCCAGTGCACCGTGCCGGAGGTGATGTCGGCCAGGAGCATGCCGAGGACGATGGCGAGGAGGGCCTGGTCCAAGGCGAGCGCGGGCGCGTGGGCGAGCCGCCACACGAGCGCGAGACCGCAGACGGAGCCGAGGCCAATGCCTCCCCACTCATAGAGGCGGTGTCCGGTCGTGTAACCGGTGGCCAGCGCACGTGCATCGGGTTCGTGCATCACGGGGTACCTACGCGCAGGCCTGCGCGGCGGTTCCTCCGGCGCGGGCAGGGTTCGAACGCGAGACGCATTCCGCCCATCGTACACAGCCGGCGGGCCTGCTAGAAGCGCCTCGATGCCCGCGCTCCGAGGATCCCTCACGTACGCTCGATTTTTCGTCGAAGGCGAGCCTCCGGACGACCTCCGCGAGCGCTACATGCGGGCGATTCGCCTCCGGACGCTCCGGCCGCTCGAGCCGGACGACGAGGCGCTCGAGAGCCAGGGCTGGTGCAAGGTCGGCGAGCCGTTCGAGCTCGAGCTCGGTTACGAAGATGTATTCTACAACGAGTACGTCAACCTGGGCTTTCGCGTCGACCGGTGGGTGATCCCCGGGCCCCTCTTGCGGCGGAAGCTCCGCGAGGCCGAGCAGGCGGTGCTCGCGAAGAAGGGGCGCGAGCGGCTCAGCCGCCGCGAGAAGACGGAGCTGAAGGAGCTCGTCTCGCGCAAGCTGCGGCGCGATCTCGTGCCGGCGATGCGCGCCGCGGATCTGTCGTGGTCGCTCGAGGAGGGGGTCGTGCGCTTCTTCAGCCTCTCGCCCCGCACGACCGCCGCGATGACCGACGTCTTCCAGCGAACCTTCGCGCTCAAGCTGATCCCCGAGGCGCCGTACACGCTCGCCGCCCGCCTCGGCCTCTCGAAGGCCGAGGAGGCCGCGTGGGAGGCCCTCGAGCCGCTCGACCTCACCGTGGACGAAGGGGCGGCGTGACCATGCAGCTCCTGGATCGCATCGAGAAGCGCCGCTTCGTGGGCCGCGAGTTCTTGCTCTGGCTCTGGTTCGAGTCGGAGCTCTTCGAGGGCACGCTCGCGACCGCCGAGCACGGCGCCTTCGGGCTGTGGATCGAGAAGAGCTTCACGCTGTCGGCGGGCAAGGAGACCACGCGCATCAAGGGGGCGCTCCCCGCGGCGAGCCGCGAAGCAAAGGAGGCGCTCCTCCGCGGCAAGCTGCCAGAAGCGTGCGGACTGCACCTCTCGCTCCGCGATCAAGAGACGAGCTTCACGCTGAAAGCCGAGCAGATGGCCTTCGCCGGCCTGCGCCTGCCGACGGTGCTCGGCGGGGACGCCGAGGCGCCAAAGCTGCTCGACGAGCCCGGCCCGCCTCCGCGCGGCAAAAGCAAGAAGAAGGGCCAAGGCAAGGGGGGCGAGGACCCGAGCGACGAGGCCCACGAGGCCTTCTACGAGCGCATGCACCTGACGCGCGACGTCGAGGCGCTCGTCGAGGCGCTCTACCGCGAGTTTCTCGGGCTCCGGCTCGGGGCGGCGTGGCACGCCGTCGTGACGCCGGCGCTCGAGGCGTGGGCGCGCGGCGAGGCCCCGCCGGACGCGGACGCCTACCGTAAGGCGTCGCGCGCAAAGGTCGCGAAGAGCGTCGCGGCGAAGGGCCGGCGCGAGTAGGCTGCGCCGCGATGGCCACCATCTACACGAAGGGCGACCTCCTCAACACCGACGGCATCCGCGCGTACGCCTTCGGCACCAACGCGCAGGGGACCATGGACACCGGCGTCGCCGTCGCCATGAAGAAGCGCTTCCCAAAGATGGCCGAGGCCGTCGCCGCGCGCGCCGCCGAGAGCAAATTGCAGCTGGGCGACGTCGTCGTGCACGTCGAGGGCGAGGACACGATCTACGCGCTCGTCCTCCAGGAGAGCGATACGAAGAAGGCCAAGCTCGCCTCGCTCACCAAGGCGGTGACGACGCTCGTGGGCCTCGCCTCCCAGGCGGGCATCGCGCGCGTCGGCCTGGCGCACCCGGGCACGGGCCGGGCGGCGCTCGAGTGGCCGCGCGTGAAGAGCGCGCTCACCGAGATCGGCGACGAGACCGACGTGGCGCTCGTCGTCTTCGAGCAGTTCATTCGCGCGAAGAAGGATCCCGCGTAAAAGGTCCACGACGGCGCGCGGGCGCGTAGCATCCAACGCACCGCGATGCGCCAAATCTGGATCACGAAGGCCGGCCCCCCCGAAGTTCTCAAGGTCAAGGAGGCCCCCGACCCGGAGGTCAAAGACGGTGAGGTGCGCATCCGCGTGAAGGCGGCGGGCATCAACTTCGCGGACCTGATGGCGCGGGTCGGGCTCTATCCGGACGCGCCGCCGCTGCCGTGCGTCGTCGGCTACGAGGTGTCGGGCACGATCGATCAGGTCGGCAAGGGGGTCACCGGGCTCGCCG
>JAYVXL010000215.1:0-7440 GCA_043785185.1 Myxococcales bacterium | reverse complement strand
CCATCGACAAGAGGCTCGAGCGCATCGCGTCGGGCATCTGGGTGGTCTCGGGGATCGCGCTGTCCGGCCCCGCGGCGCCGCCGCCCTCCTTTTTGGCTTTGGCGCGCACCAGCGTGCGATCGCCATCAGGATCGCGTCCGGAGCCCTTCGTCTCCGTCTCGCGCGCGCGATGGGCGGGGTCGAACTCGGGCACGACCGTAGGCCGCTCGTCCGGCTCCGGCTCCGGATCGTCCGACGTAGGGTCTTTCGGTTCGTTTCCCACGGCGCTCGGCTACGTCTTGGCGACGACTCCTTTGAACATCCGGTGGGTCCGGGTGAGGCCGTCGATCTGCTCCTTGATCGCCGCGACGTCGCGCTTCACGATCGCTTGGCGCGCGCGCTCCACGATGGCGCGCGCCTTCTCGATGGCGTCGCGACCGAAGTCGCTCGACGCCACGATCTGCTCGACCTGCGGGAAGAGCTTCTCGATCTCGCCGACGATCTTCTCGGCCTCTTGCTTGGCGGCCTCGAACTCCTCGCTCGAGCGGCGATCGACGACGTCGTCCTTGGCGTTGTCGATCATCCCCTTGATCTCGTCGCGCGTCAGGCCGCTCGTCGCGGTGACCTGGATCGACTGCTCGAGGCCGGTCTCCAGATCCTTCGCGCGCACGCTGACGATGCCGTCGGCGTTGATCTCGAAGGTCACCTCGATCTCGACGGTGCCCTTCGTCGCGCGGCGAAGGCCGGTGAGGATGAACTCGCCGAGCAGCTCGTTCTCCTCGGCGTTCGTGCTCTCGCCCTGCATGACGAGGATCTTCACGGCCGTCTGGTTGTCACGGCTCGTCGTGAAGATCTTCGTCCGGTGCGTCGGCACCGTCGTGTTTTGGGGGATGAGCTCCTCGAAGATGCTGCCGAACGTCATGATACCGAGCGCGTGCGGCGTCACGTCGAGGAGGACCATCTCTTGTTTGTCGTCCATGAGCGCGGCGCCCTGGATCGCGGCGCCGAGCGCGACGACCTCGTCGGGGTGCACGCCCTTGCACGGCTCCCTCTCGAAGAACGTCGCCACCGCGCTCTGGATCTTGGGCATGCGCGTCATGCCGCCGACGAGCACGACCTCCTCGATCTCGTCCTTCTCGAGCTTCGCGTCCTCGAGCGTCTGGCGGCAGATGTCGACGGTGCGCTCGATGAGATCGTCCGACAGCTCCTCGAGCGTCTGGCGCGTGAGCGTCTTTTGGAGGTGGAGCGCCTCGTTCCTGCCGCTCGAGATGATGAAGGGGAGGTTCACCTCCGTCTCCTTCACGCTCGAGAGCTCGCACTTGGCCTTCTCCGCCGCGTCCTTCAGGCGCTGCAGCGCCATGCGATCCTGGCGGAGATCGAGGTTGTGCTCCTCCTTGAAGCCCTGCACGAGCCAGTCGATGATGCGCGCGTCGACGTCCTCGCCGCCCAGGAACGTGTCGCCCGCGGTCGCGATGACCTTGAAGACGCCGTGCGCGCCGATCTCGAGGATCGAGATGTCGAACGTGCCGCCCCCGAAGTCGTAGACGGCGACGACCTTCTCCATGTTGCGCCCGAAGCCATAGGAGAGGGCCGCAGCGGTGGGCTCGTTGATGATTCGGATGACGTCGAGGCCGGCGATCTCCCCGGCGTCTTTCGTCGCCTGGCGCTGGTTGTCGTTGAAGTACGCCGGGACGGTGACGACCGCCTTGCTCACCGTCTCGCCGAGGTAATCCTCCGCGATGATCTTCATCTCCTGAAGCACCATCGCGCTGATCTCGGGGACGGAGTACTCCTTGTCGCGGAGCACGATGCGCACGTCGTGGTGCGGGCCCTCGACGATGCGATAGCTCGACGTCGCCACGGCGTTCTTCACCTGCGGCGAGTTCCACTTGCGGCCAATGAGCCGCTTGGCGGCGTAAACCGTGTTCTCGGCGTTGGTGATCGCCTGGCGCTTGGCGATGTGGCCGACGAGGCGCTTGCCGGCTTCGGTCACGGCGACCATCGACGGCGTCGTCTTGTACCCACCGCGGTTGGGAATCACGCTCGGCGTGCCATTCTCCACGATGGCGACGCACGAGTTCGTCGTTCCCAAGTCGATTCCGATCACCTTTTCCAAGGTCGTCTCCCGTCGTACTCGGCGCCCGTTCCCGTGTCGGGGAGGGGGCCGTCGCCAGCATTAGGATTCATCGTGGACCGTGACCCTTCGATTCTAGAAGGAATGCGGCGGTTTGGGAAAATCGGTTGCGGTTGCCTCCAAAACACCAGAGGAGAGCACGTTGTCTCACCCGGCTTTTTCGATGTGTTTTGCGAGCGCCGCGACGGCCGCATTTCCAGGCTCCATGCGACTTGCCTGCTCCAGCTCACGTTTCGCGGCGATGATGAGGCCCGCGGCGACGTAGACGTTGACGAGCGTGAGGCGGTACTGCACGACCGCCGAGCCGTACTCGATCGCGTGTTTTGCGGCCGCCGCGGCCTCGTGGAGGTTCCCCTTCGCGTGCAGGATCGCGTTGGCGAGCTTGTCGTGGACGCCGGCGTTGTCGGGCTTGGCCTTGGCGACGCGGCCCCACGAGCGCGCGGCCTCGGTCCAATGGCCGTTGCGCTCCTCGTAGCTGGCCTGCTTCATGTACGTGTCCGCGAGCGCGAGATCGGCGGCCTCCTGCGAGATCTTGAAGAGGTGCTGAATCTCCGGGTCCTCGCCGTCGAAGCCCATCGCCACACGGTACGCGTTGGCGGCGCTGATCATGTCCTTGCTCGCGCGCGCCTGGTCGCCCGCGTTCTTGTACTTGGCGGCCTGCGCCTTTGCCGCTTCCCCGCGGCGATCCTCGTAGCGTCGTTTGAGCGCGTCCATCGCGTCCTGGGTCGTCGACGGGGGGGCCACGCTCGGCGTGGCAGGGGGCTTGGGCGGAGGACGGGCGCTATGGCCCCGGAGCCGTCGCGCGAGCGCCTCGCGGGCCTCGCGCGGATCGACGGGGACGCCCGGCGGGCGGTGAATCTCCGGCTGGGACGCCGAGGGAGGGCGCATCGGCGGCGGCGAATCGCCGGTCTGCGACGGCGCGGGCGGCGGCGGCGCCTTGAACGGGCCGTCCTCGCGCCGCGGGTCGAACGCGCGCGACGGCGTGTGCCGGCCCTTCGACTCCGCCTCGGCCAGCGCGCGTAGCTCCTCGCGCGCGCGCTGCGCGTCGGCCTGCGCGGTCGCCATCATCGCCTCGATGCCGCGGGCCTGCTCTTGGACCTCGAGGTATTGGTCGTACTCGGGGCGCCGCTCCTTCGACGTGAGCGTGTCGTGCGCCTCGGTGACCTTGCCGAAGATGAGCTCCATCTTCTGCTTGTAGGCGCCGAGCTGCTTGCGGAAGTGCTTGTCCGGATGGAAGTGCGCGGCGAGCTCGAAGTACGAGCGCTTGACCGCCTTCTTGTCTGCCGTCCGGGCGACACCGAGGAGCTGGTAGTAGTTGACGTCGTCGAGCCGGTAGAAAAGGTCGAGGATGCGCTTCTTCTCGTCGGGCTCGAGGTCACACTCCTCGTCGAGCTCGCGCCGATCGTAGGTCGCGGGGCCAAGCGCCATCACCTCGGCCATCGCCGGCGGGCCGGGGCGGGCGCGGGGACCGTCGGCCGGTGGCGGCTGCGGCGCGGGAGGGAGAGCGGCGGGCGGAGCGGGGGGCCGATCGGCGCGCACCTCGCCCGGGAACTCCACGACGCCGAGGCCGAGGAGCTTGGTCAGCGAGCCGGCGACGGCGTCCTCGGGCAGCCCCGTCTGCGCGGCGATCTCGCGGATCGTCGCCGCGCCGTTGACGCGCGTGAGGATGAAGCCGTCGACCGGTGCGAGCGGGAGCGACCGGAGGTCGCCGACGCTGGCCGCCATTTTGGGGACCCGTGCGCCTTGCGTCACCCGTTCAGTGTATGTCGATTGCGCTCCGACCCGCGCACGAAATCGCGTGGTTCGCCGGTCCCTGCTTCGGTCGGCGCTTGAAGGCCGCGGTCGTGCATCCACACCCAGCCCTCGGGCATCGCCACGATGAACCGCGAAAGGGCGTCGTTGATGCGGGTCGTGAGGAGGTGCTCGGCGTGGGCGCCGCCGCCGAGGCCGGCCGTCGTGACGCGTTCGACGCGGGCCGCGCCGCCGGGGGCGCACGCGCCGACGACCACCGCGGCGCCTGTGCAAAGCGCGAGGCGGGCGGGGCCGACGGCGGTGGGCGCGACGTGCCCGAGGAGCGGCGCGTCGATCGACGGCACGCGCGAGCGCAGGTCCATGAGCACGCCGAGGACGCCGCCGTTGCGCAGGACGTGCAGCATCGCCGCGCCGGCGCCAGGTCGGGCGCGGTAGATGGCGGCGACGCCTCGGCCGCCACGTAGCTTCGTGTAGATCGCGTCGAGCCGGGGATCGTAGGCGCCGCGGGCGACGGTGGTGAGCGGCACGCCCATCGCGACGAGCGACGCGCCGAGCCGCTCCCACGCGCCGAGGTGCGCGGACGCGAAGAGAACGCCGCGCCCTTCGGCGATCGCGTCCGCCAGCGTCGCGCGGCTCGCCGCGTCGAGCGCGAGCGGCACGAGCGGCGGCGCGTCGTCGCGCAAGGAGAGCACCGCCTCGCCCAGGTGCTCGCCGAGCTGGACGAACGACCGGCGCACGAGCGCGCGGCGCGCCGGCCCCCCAAGCGAGGGGAGCGCGAGCGCCACGTTGGCGCGCGCCATCGCGCGGGCGCCGCGAAAGAGCGTGTGCGCGAGGCGGCCGACCGCGCGGCCGAGCGGGCGGAGCGTGCGGGCGGGCAGGCGGTCGCACGCGAAGAGCGCCGCGCGGACGAGCGCGAGGATCGCGTCGTTCTTCAGCGTCTGCGCGCGACCCCACGCGCCGCCGCGCACGCGGACGTCCGTCTCCGTGGTCATGGGCGGCCGGGCGTCGGCACCGGCGCGTTGCGATCGACGGTGACGCCGCCGGGGCACGCGCCGCACGTGCTCTTCACCTTGTCGCGCGCGCGCACGACGCGCGCTTTCGCGTCCTCGCAGCGGCCGCGGTCCTCCGTCTCGCGCGCGGCCCCGCAGAGGCGCCCGGTCGCGCGATCCATCGCGCCGAGCGCGCGGCACGCGGCCACGCAGTCGCCGGCGGCGACGTCGAGCTCACGCTGCGCCGCCTCGATGTCGCCGCCCGGTCCCTTGCCGGTCGCCTCTCGGCCGCCCGCGCCGGGCCCCTCGCTCATGCTCGCGCCGGCGGCGGCGGCGGGCTGCGCGGGCGGGCTCGCCGGCGTGGCCGGCGCGGGTGGGTCCATCGCCGAAGAGCCGCCTGCCGGGCTCGCGGCCGGCGCCTCGCTCTTGGCGGCGCCGCCGCACGCGGCGGTCACCGCCGCGCCGGCGAGCGCGAGCACCAGCCCGCGCGCGCGTCGCCCCGCTGCACTTGTCCCGTTCGTCATCGCGCACCCCCGTCGCCGAGCGCCCGCCCAATCACCTGCTCTTGCACCTTCACCGCCTCCTGGAGCAGCGCGATCGCGCGCGCCTCCGCGCGCCGCGCCTCGTCCTTTTTGCCGGCGTCGGCGAGGTCGCCCGCGCGCGCCTCTTCGACGATGCCCTCCACCTCGAGCAAGTGCCCGCGAAAGTAGGTGGGCTCCGGCGCGTGCGCGAGGCCCTCTTGCACCGCCTTGCCGGCCAGGTCGAGATCGCGGCGTTTGAGGTGCAGCTCGGCCAGCCGCGCCCACGCGTCGGCGAGCACCTCGTCGACCTCGGGCACCGTCTGGCCGGTGTGCGGCCGCGCCGCGTGCACGAGCTGGGTCATCGCCGAGACCGCGCTCGGCAGGTCGCCCTCGTCTTCGCGGATGTTCGCCTGGTGGTGGAGCGCGCGCGCCTCGGACAGGAACGCCATGACTTGGAGATCGACGACGGGGCCCGCGTCGCCTGCGGCGAGGGCGCCGCCTTGCGCGGTCGCGACGGCCGGCGCGTCGTGCGAATCGGCCTTCTTCGCGCAGCCCGCGGCCGCCGCCGCGGCGAAGGACGCGAGGAGGAACGCCCGCGCGAGCTCTGCGAGCGTGATCGGCCGGTTCATCTCACACCCCACATCGCGAAGCGGTTCTCGCGCAAATCGCCCGCGCGCGCCACCGCGATTCGATCGATGCGCGCGCTCGCGGCGCCGCGCGACAGCGGTTTGGCGAACGGCTCACCGAAGAGCTCCTGCGTCGACCGCGTCTGAACGAGCGCGGTCGCGTGCGACGGTGGCGTCGCGGGGCTCACGGCGACGCTCGCCGCGCGGGGCGCGTCGCGCTGCATCTGCCCCACGACGAGCACGGCGGCCGCGGCGAGGGCGAGCGCCGTCCCGACGCCGAACACGGCGCGCACGAGCTGCCCGCGCGGCCGCACCTTGGCGACGGCGCGCTCGACCAAGACCTTCTGCTCGTCCTCCGGGAGCGGGCGTGGCGCGTCGGCGAGCGCGAGCGCGCGCGCGAAGTCGGCGGCGTCGTCCTTCAGCGCGGGGTCACCGAGCGCGTCGCGCAGGCGCGCCGAGGCGATCTTCTCCTCCTCCGACGCGGGCGCGTCCGGGTCGTCCAGCCAGCTCGGTTTCTCGTCCTTCATGGCTCACGCCCCTCGGGCTCGGCGTCCTCGGAGAGCTTCTTCTTCAGCGCGCCGATCGCTCGATGAAGTAGCACGTCGAACGTGGCGGGGGTCACCTCGAGCATCTGGGCGACCTCCTCGCGCGGGCGCTCCTCGAGCACCCGCAACCGCACCGCGCGCGCGTAGCGCGGGTGAATCTCCCCGAGCGCCCGCCCGAGCTTCGCGCGGACGGCCTCCTGGTCGCGCCGGTCGGAGACCTGCTGATCGAGGGGCGTCGTCGTCGCGGCGGCGTCGAGCTCGCGCGCGACGTCGCTCTCATCCCAGACGAGCATCCGCTTGCGCGCGCGCAGCTGATCGAGCGCGACGCGGAGCGCGACGGTGCGCAGCCACGGGTAGAAGCCGACGTTCTGCCAAGTGAACTGGTGAATCCGCTCGGCGACCTTGGCGTAGGTCTCGCTGAGCGCGTCCTTCGCGGCCGCCTCGGATCCGAGGCGCGGGAGCAGGACGCTGCGGTAGAGGCCCGGGCCGGCGCGGTGGAGCAGCTCGCCGAGCGCTTTCTTGTCGCCGGACTGGGCCCGCACGACGAGGCCGCGCTCCTCCTCGCGCTCGCGCGCACGCGCCGCGTCGCGCGCGTCGTCCTGGCGCGCGTGCTTCGTCGCGTCGTCGCGCTCGGCCACGGCCGGGAGGATAAAGATCGAAAGCGCCGCGGTCACGATCCCTGAACGCGCGCCGCGTGTGCGGCTTACAGACCGCGCGCCCCCGCGGGGCCGCGCGACGCGCCGTCCTAACCCCTCGGAATGACATTGCCCGACGCCCCCGACTCCGGCAATGTACGGCGATGAAGAAGAGGCTCGCGAAGCTCGCCGTCGCCACCGCGACCGTCCTCGGCGCCTTCGCCGCGCCGTTGCTCACCTCCGGCGTCGCGCGCGCGGA
>JAYVXL010000214.1:0-22004 GCA_043785185.1 Myxococcales bacterium | reverse complement strand
GATCTCGCCGGCGAAGCTGTGGCGATTCACTGCCTCGTTGAGATCACTCATCAACGGGATATGAAAGTTCGCGAGCGTCTGCGGAAAGCCCAAGAGCGAGAGCGCGAAGATCGGCGGGATGGTGCCCGCGGTATTGACGCGTAGAGGCAAGTGGGCAGTCTGCCCGCCGTAGACTCTTCTGCCGACTGTGCGTCTCGCGTAATAGATCGGAATTCGGCGTTGTGCGGTCTCGAAGAAGACGATCGTTCCGACCGTGAGGACGATGATCGCGACCACGGCTGCGAGGTTGAGGGGGCGAATGTCTCCGGCGTGCGTGGCGAAGTAGCCAGCGACCCCGCTCGGGATACCGGTCACGATACCCGCGAAAATCAGCAGCGAAATTCCGTTTCCGATTCCGCGCTCGGTGATCTGCTCGCCGACCCACATGATGAATGCGGTGCCGGTGGTGAGCGTGAGCACGGTCATCAAGCGGAAGCCCCAGCCGGGGTGCGTGACGACGCTACCGCTGGCGGCTCCGGCCAAGTCGCTATTGGAGGCGCCCTCCACAGTGAGGGCCATTCCGAACGCCTGGACGAACGACAACACGATAGTGCCGTATCGCGTATATTGATTGATCTTGCGCGTGCCCTGCTCACCCTCTTTACGGAGCTCGTCCAAGGGCTTGAAGACCATTGTGAGCAGCTGCAAGATGATGCTCGCGCTGACGTACGGCATGATGCCGAGCGCGAAGATCGAGAGGTTCGACAGGGCGCCGCCGGAGAACATGTTGAAGAGGCCGAGGAGGCCTCCTCCCTGCTTGCTCACGACCGCCTGCATCACGTTCCGGTCGACGCCGGGGATCGTGACGAAGACGCCGATCCGGTAAACGGCGAGCATGCCGAGGGTGAAGAGCACCCGCTTACGGAGCTCCGGCACCTTCCCAATGTTCGCGAATCCGGCCAGCGACGCCATGCGTTCCTTTTTTGGTTCCCGAGTCCTGCTAGCCCTGCGCGCCGACGGAGGCGAGCAGCGCCTTGCCGCCCGCCTTCGCGATCTTCGCGGCCGCGGTCTTGGAGAACGCGTCCGCGGTCACGATGACGCTCTTGGTCAGCTCGCCATCGCCGAGGACTTTCAGCTTGTCGTAGGAGCCCTTCACGAGCCCCTTCGCGCGGAGCGCCTTCTCGTCGACCTTGGCGCCTGCGGCGAAGATCTCGAGGTCACCCACGTTGATCTCGGCGACCTTCGTCGGGAACGGCGGGTTGAAGCCGCGCTTCGGCAGCCGGCGCTGCATCGGCGTCTGACCGCCCTCGAAGTGCGGCTTGAAGCCGCGCGAGCGCGCGTACTGGCCTTTTTGACCGCGACCCGCGGTCTTGCCGAGGCCAGAGCCGACACCACGACCGCGACGGGTCTTCTTCTTGGTGGCGCCTTCCGGCTTCTTCAGGTTGGAGAGCGTGTCAGCCATTGACTTCCTCGACCTTCACGAGGTGCATGACCTTCTTGATCGCACCGCGGAAACTAGGCGTGTTCGCCACGATGACCTCGGAACCCGGACGACCGAGACCGAGGCCCTTGATGGTGAGGCGCATCGGGTGGCTCTGGCCGATGAGGCTCTTGGTCTGCTTGACCTTCAACTTCGTCGTCACGGCGTCGCGCTCCCTTGCTCCGTCAGCTTGACCGAGCTCTTACGGTCCTGAGCGATCAGGTCGCTCACTTCCTTCCCGCGCTTGGCGGCGACGGTCTCGAGGCTCTTCAGCTCGCGCAGGGCGGTGAGCGTCGCGCGCACGATGTTGTGCGGGTTGCTCGAGCCGATGCACTTGGTGAGGATGTCGTGGATGCCGGCGCTCTCGACGACGGCGCGGACGGCGCCACCGGCGATGACGCCCGTTCCCGGGGAGGCCGGGCGGAGGAACACGCGGCCGGCGCCGAAGTGACCGAGCACCTCGTGCGGGATCGTCACGCCGCTGAGCGGCACCTTGAACAGGTTTTTGCGCGCCTGGTCGTTGCCCTTGCGGATCGCCTCCGGGACCTCGTTGGCCTTGCCGAGACCGACACCCACGTGACCCGATTCGTCGCCCACGACGACGAGCGCCGCGAACGAAAAGCGCCGGCCGCCTTTGACGACCTTCGCGACTCGGTTGATGTGGATGATCCGCTCCTTGAGCTTCTCTTCGTCGACTTGAACGAACGCCATGGCTTCTTCTTCCTGCTGGGTGGCGTCAGGGGAGCGGCATCGCTCCCCCTGACCTAGAACTTGAGACCGGCCTCGCGGGCGGCGTCGGCCAGAGCGCGGACGCGCCCGTGGTAGAGGTAGCCGTTGCGATCGAAGACGATGTTGCTGATGCCCTTGGCGAGCAGCAGCTTGGCAATCGCCGCGCCGACCTTCTTGGCCGCGTCGGACTTGGTCGCCTCGTCGAGCGTCGTGCGGACGTCCTTCGTGAGCGTCGAGGCGTGCGCGACGGTGGTGCCCGTCACGTCGTCCACGACCTGCGCGTAGATGTGCTTCGACGAGCGAAACACGGTGAGGCGCGGCTTCTCGGCCGTTCCGCTGATCTTTCGGCGAATGCGGAGCTTGCGCCGCTCGCGACCGACAATTTGCATCGCCATGACTACTTACCGCCCTTGCCGGCCTTGCCAGCCTTTTCGCGGACCTTCTCACCCTGGTAACGAACGCCCTTGCCACCGTAAGGCTCCGGCGGCCGATAGCCGCGGAGCTTGGCCGCCGTCTGGCCCATCTTTTCCTTGTCCGCGCCGCTCAGGATGATGATCGTTCCCTTGCTGTCGCCGGGGATTTCGACCTTGATGCCTTGCGGGATCGGGAAATTGATGGGGTGCGAGAAGCCGAGCGCCATGTTCAGCGTCGTGCCCTTCACCTCGGCGCGGTAGCCCGTGCCGACCAGCTGCAGGGTCTTGACGTAGCCGTTGCCGGCGCCTTCGACCATGCCGTTGATGAGCGCGCGGGCGAGACCCTGGAAGCGGGCTCCGTCGCGACCGCCGACCGTCGGCTGCACGAGGATCTCGCCGCCGACCACCTTCACGTCGACGTTCGGCGTGAGGGCGCGCGACAGGGTGCCCTTGGGGCCCTTGATGTCGATCTTCCCGTTCGCGACCGTCGCCGTCACGCCCTTGAGGAGCGGGATCGGCTTCTTGCCGGTGCGGGACTGGCGGAGGTCCGCCGGGGCCGTCTTGTTCTGCGAAGTCTGAGCCGTCATGGGATCACCACACCTCGCAAAGAAGCTCGCCGCCGATGCGCTGCTTCTTTGCTTCTTTGTCGGTCATCACACCCTTGCTGGTCGACAGGATCGACACGCCCATCCCCGAGCGGACGCGGGGGATGCGGTCGAAGCGCACGTAGACGCGCCGGCCGGGGGTCGAGACGCGGCGAACGCCGTCGATGGCGCTCTCCTTGCCGCGGCCGTAGCGAAGGACGACGGTGAGCGTCTTGGGGCCTTCGCCCTCGCTCGAACGCACGTCGTCCACGAAGCCTTCGCCCTTGAGGACTTCGGCGATGTGCTGCTTCAAGAACGAGTGCGGCATCTCCACGCGGTCATGGCGCGCGAGGGCGCCATTGCGGAGTCGGGCCAGCATGTCCGAGATCGGATCGGTCAGCATTTCGTTCTCTCCTACCAGCTAGCCTTGATCACGCCCGGGACTTCTCCGCGGAGCGAGAGCAAGCGAAAACATATGCGGCAAAGCTCGAACTTCCGGTAGTAGCTGCGCGCCCTCCCGCAGACCTTGCAGCGGCTGCGGTGACGAACGGCAAACTTCGGGGCTCGATTCAACTTCGCGAACTGACATGCACGCGCCATGGTCGGTTTCCTCTAGGAGCTCAGGTGGCGCTCAGGCCGCCCGGAAGGGCATTCCGAGGTGCTGCAAGAGCGCACGCCCCTCTTCGTCGGTCTTCGCGGAGGTCACCAATGAGATGTTGAGCCCCTTGATGACGTCGATGCGGTCGTAGTTGATCTCCGGGAAGATGATCTGCTCGCGGAGGCCGAGCGTGTAGTTCCCCTTCCCGTCGAACGCCTTGCGGGACACGCCGCGGAAGTCGCGCGTGCGCGGGAGCGCGAGCGAGACGAGGCGGTCGAGGAACTCCCACATGCGTGCCTTGCGGAGCGTCACCATCGCGCCGATGGGGATGCCCGCGCGCAGCTTGAAGCTCGCGATCGCCTTCTTGGAGCGCGTGACGACCGGCTTCTGGCCGGTGATCGCGCGGAGCTCCTCGACGGCGGCGTCGATGATCTTCGGGTTCGTCACCGCGGCGCCGAGGCCCATGTTGATGACGATCTTCGTCAGCGTCGGAACCTGGTTCGGGTTCGTGTAGTTGAACTGCTTGACGAGGGCCGGGACGACCGTCTCCTTGTACTTCGCGGTGAAGCGGGGGGCGATCGCGGTCGTGTTGCTGACGACCTTCGCCTTGGGGGCCTCTTCGCCCCCGCCCTTCTTGGAGCCCTTCGCGGCGCGCGGCTTCTTCTCTTGTTTCTCGTCCGCCATGGCCTATTCCTCAGCCTTTGCGTTTTGGATGACTTCGCCGCTCTTCACGGCGATGCGGACCTTGTGGCCCTTCTCGTCGGTCTTGAAGCGCACGCGCGTGCCCTTGCCCGTCTTGGGATCGACCGGCATGACCTTGCTCTCGAACAGCGGCTGCTCGCGCTCGAGGATGCCGCCCTGCGGGTTCTTCTGCGTCGGGCGCGTGTGGCGCTTGACGAGGTTGATCCCCTCGACGAGGACCTTGCCCTCCTCCGCCATGACGCGGGAGACCTTGCCGGTCTTGCCCTTGTCTTTGCCGCTGATGATGACGACGAGGTCACCCTTGCGAAGACGGGAGGCCATCACAGCACCTCGGGCGCGAGAGAAATGATCTTCATGAACTTCTTGCCGCGGAGCTCGCGGGCGACCGGTCCGAAGATGCGGGTGCCGATGGGCTCCATCTGGTCGTTGATGAGGACGGCGCTGTTCGCGTCGAACTTGATGTAGCTGCCGTCGGGGCGCGACTGCTCGCGGCGGGTGCGGACGACGACGGCCTTTGCCGTCTCGCCCTTCTTCGCCTTCGTGCCGGGGAGCGCCTCTTTGATCGCGACGACGATGACGTCGCCGATCGTGGCGTAGCGGCGGCGCGAGCCGCCGAGGACTTTGATGCACTGGACGAGCTTCGCGCCGGAGTTATCGGCGACGTCCAGGGTGGTCTTGGCCTGAATCATCTGCTCACTCCTCCACGAACTTCTTGACGAGACGGACGACGATGAACCGCTTGTCCTTCGAGATGGGGCGGTGCTCTTGGATCTCGACGTGATCGCCGACCTTGTACTGGTTGGTCTCGTCGTGCGCCTTGAAGCGAACGCGCGAGCGGACGTACTTGCCGTAGAGCGGGTCGCGGCGCGCGTTCACGCACTCGACGACGACCGTCTTGTTCATCTTGTCTTTGATGACCTTGCCGACGATCTTGCGGCGGAAGCCGTGCGCGATGATGTCGGGGGTGGCTGCTTGCGTCGTCATGGCTTACTTCGCCTCGCTCTTCTTCACGTTCGCGGTCTTCTTCGCGGGCTTGCTCGCAGCGGCCTTCGGCGCGGACGCGGCGGCCTTCGGCGCCTTGGGCGCCTTGGGGGCGCTCGCCTTTGCGGCCTTCGCCGGTTTCTCCGCCTTGGGGGCGGCGCCCCCGACTTGAACCGGCGTTTGGCCGAGCTTGCGCTGCACGAGGATCGTCTTGACGCGCGCGAGATCGCGGCGGGACTTCTTCATCGAGCTCGTGTCGTCGAGGCGGTTGGTAAAGTTCTTGAGGCGGTTCGCGAAGACGTCGTTCGCGAGGCTCTTCTCGAGCTCCGCCAAGTCTTCGTGGCTGCGCTCACGCAGATCCTTGGACTTCATCAGACCACTCCTCGGGCGAGAAACTTGTAACCCACCGGCAGTTTGTGACCGGCCAGGCGGAACGCCTCACGCGCCGTCGCCTCGTCCACGCCGGAGATCTCGTACATGACGCGACCCGGCTGAATCTCGGCGGCCCACTCCTCGACGCTGCCCTTGCCTCCACCCATTCGAACTTCGAGGGGCTTCTTGGTGACGGGGCGGTGCGGGAACACGCGGATCCAGAGCTTGCCGGCGCGCTTCACGTGGCGGGTGATCGCCATACGCGCCGCCTCGATCTGGCGCGACGTGACGCGACCGGGCTCGCTCGCCTGCATCGCGAAGTCGCCGAAGTCCACGTCCGAACCACGGCGCGCGAGGCCGCGGTTGTTGCCCTTCTGCATCTTTCTGAACTTGGTGCGCTTGGGGGAGAGCATGTCCGTCTTCCTGTGAGAGCTTTCTTGGAGGCTCTAGTCGACTTGAGTCAGTTGCCGGTCGGGCCGGGGACGGCGCCGATGCCCGCGATGGGGCGGCGGACGCGGCGCTGGAGGACTTCACCTTTGAAGATCCAGCATTTGCATCCGATGATTCCGTACTTGGTGCGGGCTTCCGCGGTGCCGAACTCGATGTCCGCGCGGAGCGTGTGGAGCGGGACGCGGCCCTCGCGGTAGGTCTCGACGCGGCTCATCTCGCTGCCGCCGAGGCGACCGGAGCAGCGGATACGAATGCCCTTGGCGCCGAACTTCATCGCGGTGGACACCGCTTTCTTCATCGCGCGGCGGAACGCGACGCGGCGCTCGAGCTGCGTGCAGACGTTCTCGGCGACGAGCTGCGCGCTCGTCTCGGCCTTGCGGATCTCCTGGACGTCGATGAAGACCTCGTTGTCCGTGAAGCTCTGCACGCCCGGGAAGAGCGGCTCGCCCTTGGCGGCCGTCTTGAGGTTGCCGATCTTCAGGGTCTCGATGCCCTTGCCGCCCTTGCCGATGACCATGCCGGGGCGCGCCGTGAAGACGATCACCTTGCACTTGTTCGCCGCGCGCTCGACCTCGACGCCCGCGATGTTCGCGTTCATCAGGAAGTCTTTCACCGCGCGCTTGATGCGGATGTCCTCGTGCAGCCACTTCGCATAGGCCTTGTCCTCGAACCACTTCGAGTTCCAGGTCTTGATGATGCCGAGGCGGAAGCCGTACGGATGAACTTTCTGTCCCATTACGCGCGCTCTCCGAGGATGACGGTGATGTGGCTCATGCCCTTTTGAATCTGGGTCGCGCGGCCCATGGCGCGGGGGCGCCAGCGACGCATGTGCTTGTTCGGCGCCTTGTCGACGAAGCAGGTCTCGACGAAGAGGCTGTCGACGTCGACGCCCGGGCTCGTCGTGCGGGCGTTCGCCACGGCGCTCTCGATGATCTTCTTCAGGACGGGCGCGCCCGCCTTGTTGGTGAACTCCAGAAGCTGGAGCGCCTCGCCGGCTTGACGGCCGCGAACCAGATCGACCATGACCCGTGCTTTGCGCGGGCTGAGCCGCGAAAAGCGGGCAATCGCCTTGGACACCATGAGGAACCTTTTCTCCTGAAAGAGCGCCGTGCTCCGAAGAACCCGACTCGCTGGCTCCGTCGTACCCGCACGAGATGCCTCAGCGAGCTGAGGTTTTGCGGGCCGTAACGGCAGTCAACTTAGTGAAACAACGAGAGAATCGAGGCAAACCCGGTGGGCGGGGCCCGACGGGGACGCGTACTTTACGTGCGGAGCCCGGAATCGCAAGTGAAAAGAGCGGGCGGCCGAAGGAGGGCGGCCCGCGGGAGGGCCTCGCGGGGGCTTGACCGAGCGGGAGGAAGGTCGTGATACTCGGGGGACGACGCGTAGGAATGCGCGCGAAGGGGGCTGAACATGGCAGCGAAGAAGGGCTCGAAGACGGGGTCGGGCGGCGAGGCGCCGTTCGATCTCAGCAAGTTCGTGACACCGGGACTCGACCCCGCGCACGACGGGGCCGTGCACATTACCGGCTTCCTCGCGACGCAGGATGGAAGCACGCGCCGGCTGTATCCATCCCTCGAGGACCGCTCGCACTACATCGAGTTCGACGCGAAGGACGTGCGTACGGTCGTGAAGCACGAGCCGACCACGTGCGTAACGATCTCACTCGCGCCCGACGCAGAGGTGCGGACGGTGCACGGAGAGAATACCGGGCCGGCGCGGTTTCTCGATGGACCTATCCGTCAAGCTTCGATGGGCGACGCGAGCGAGCACGCCGCGCTCTGCTACCCCAATACGAAGACGAGCGCGTGCTACCCCAATACGAAGACGTCGCTCTGCTACCCGAACACCAAGATTTAGCGGAGCTTCGGGGGGGCCGTTGGGTGTGGCGCGGTCCTGTCTTCCGGCGGGCCGAGAAAGAGGCTTCGATGAAGAGTGCAGCACCGTCTCCAAGACGCTGCCTTGCATCTTCCACGAAGCCGTGACCCCACGGCACGGCTCCGGCCATGCGCACCGAACTCCCACGACAAATGCTCACGGTCGACTCGGTAATCGCCGAGCTCTTGAAGCGCGGCTGGCTGACGGTAAATGACATCCTTCGCGTTGGGGTGGAGGCGGTTGATCTCAAACGTCGAAACCCCAACGTGCGAGTCAGCCTCGCGGACGGTTCGCGCGGGTGGATGATCAAGCAGGCGGAGGCGTCGCCTCTCGATCGAGCGCGCCTCGATCGAGAGGCTGAATTTTACCGGTACTGCAACGAGCGTGCTCTCTTACGCGCCCACGTCCCGCGGTTGATCGGGGCGGACGCGGAGGGCGGCGCGATCTTTCTCGATTGGATCTCGGGCTTCCCCTCGATCCACGACCTGTACGCCTCGCTCTCGACGAGTGATCTCGGCGTTCTCGGACAAGAGGTCGGAAACGCCATCGTTGCCATGCGCGGGGCCACGGCGGCGTTCGTGCCGTTCCTGGATCGGCTAGGCGCGGAACCGCCCGGCGTGCTGTCGCTCCATGAGCCGACACCGGCGGCGCTCTGGGATTTGAGCCCGGCCATCTTGGAGATCGTTCGGATCGTCCAGAGCGAATCGGCGACCACGGCCTCGCTGGACGCGCTACGGGAGGCGTGGGAGGCCGACTGCCTCCAGCACGGGGACATGAAGGGGGACAACCTCGTCGTCTCGCGAGGGCGGCAACCGCGCATCGCCGTGGTGGACTGGGAGGGCGTGCAGCGCGGCGACGGAGCCTGGGACTTGGCGGGACTATTCCAGGACGTGCTCACGACGTGGCTGCACTCCATGGAGGTACGAGAGGGGGACCCCGAGGCTTATGTGTCCCGCGCTGCGCTCCGGATCGAGCGGACGTTTCCCTATTCGCGCGCCCTTTGGTCCACCTACCGCCGGGCGCTCGCGAGCGAAGAGGGCGACGCCGACGCCTTCCTAAGGCGAGCGTTCGGGTTCACCGGAGCACGGCTCCTGCAGACCGCGGTCGAGGCATCGGCGACGTCGGAGCGGCTGCACAAGCAGACCGTCGCGATGCTGCAGCTTGCAACGAACGTGCTCTCCGCGCCTCTCGATGCTGCCGCCGCGCTCTTCGGTCTCGTTCCATGAAGCGCGCAGGGACCGACCTCGCTCGAGCGCTCCGCGCGGTTCGAGTCGTCGACGGAACGACCAGCGTGATAGGCGGACGGCCCTTCCCCCATCGGGACGTCGCCGGCCTCGCGCACCTGGTCTACTCGGAGCTCTACGTGCGCCCGCGCCGCGCGCCATCGGCTCCTGCGGAGCAGGGTTTCGTGGCGGCGCTCTCGGAGGCCAACCGAAGCGCGACGGGCTGGGAGGCGGACTGGACGCTGGTCGCCCACGAACGCGGCCGGCTCGTCGCAGAGAGAGGCGGTCTTCGTGTTTATTGTAACCCCGGAGAGGTCGTCGGGGCCGACCGCGTGGGCGCCAAGGTCCACGTGCGCGTCGGCAAGGAGAATCGCGCCATCTCCCCCGGCTATTACTTCTTCTTTGGCGAGACGCTCGACACGCGCGACCCCGCTGTTCCGCATACCGTGCGCGTCTACTTCAACCTCGATGCTCTGGCGGCGACGGCATTCGTCGATGGCGTCACGTCGTCGTTCAACCGCGCGCGCCTACCGTTCGTTGCCAAGGTCGCAGCGAGCCCGTCCGGCTTCTGCCGCGCGGACGCGGCGGTGATCTACCTCGACCCCGAAACGTACCTGCTCGCCAAGCCGTTGCTGCGGTCGCTGCGCGCTTCCCTCGGTCGACGTGTTCACTCCCTGACGCCGCTCTTTACGAAGCCAGTTGCCCCCGGGGTCGGTCTCGCCGAAGAACCCGGAACGGGGGACAGCTTTGGCGAGCACCGCAGTCGCGCGGTCGCCGTCGCGGTCACCCGAGCCTTCGCGGAGAACGTCCGCGCTCAGGATGCTCGACTCGAGCTCGCGCTCGGCGTCTTCCGAGAGAGCGGAATCGATCCGGAGCGACCGCACCTGTCGCTCGGTCACCGGGATGTCTACGAGGCGTGGAGCTGAGATGCGCACGGAGGCGCTCGATTCGGCCCGCGGCCTGGACCTCGCCGCTGAGATCGGCGAACGATTGCGACACTCGGCGCTGCGGCATGGGGGCGAGTCCACGTGGCTTGGACGCGACGCGACCGGCGTCGGCATGAAGCCGGTGACCGCTGCGCCAACGATGCGCTCCTTGGGCGGCGACGTTTATGGCGGCACCGCGGGCATCGCGCTTTTCCTCATCGAGCTCCATCGGCTGCGGCCGCTCGCCTGGGTGCCCGACCTCGTTCGCGACGCGCTCGCCTTCGCGAAGCGCACGATCCACGGTGCGGACCGCGACGTCGCGGGCGGTTTCACCACGGGGCTGGCGGGAGTCGGGTACGTGAGCCTTCGGGCGGCGGAGGTTCTAGGTGACGGCGCCGCCGCGCGTGACGGGCAGCGACTTCTCTCTCGCAACGCGCTCGAGTTGTGTGCCTCGCATCGGGCGCTCGATTTTGGGACGGGCATTGCGGGTGTCGTGGTCGCCGCAAGCGCCATGATCCAGGTCGGAGGGATGCGTGACGTCGCGATCGCCGGAGCAGACATGCTGGCGAACGCCGCGACACGCGACGAGGACGCGGCGCCGCGATGGAACATGCTCGGCGATTCGGCCGCGAATGGCCGTTGGGCGAGAACAGGGCTCTCGCATGGGTTCTCCGGTCTGGCGGCTGCGTTCTTCGCCGCGCACGGTGTGGCAGGTCGCGCGGTGGACCTCGAGCTCGCGCGCGCAGCGCTGTCGCTCGAGGACCGTTGGTACCTCCCCGCACGCTCCAACTGGTGCGACCTCCGTAGAACAGCGGACGACGCGCCGCCCTCGTCGGTTGCGGCACGGCTCACAGCCCCGTTCTCCAGCGTTTGGTGCCACGGTGCACCCGGGATCGCCATCGTGCGCCGCGTGGCCCGCGATGCATGTCCCGACGACCGGACGGTGGCGTCACGCCTCGTGGCCGCGCGGAGAACGGCCGCGCGTTCGCTCGACGCGTGGCGCCCGGGGGCGGACAGCTCCCTCTGCCATGGACTCATGGGCCTCGCCGAGTGCGTCAGCCTGGCGGATCCAGACGACGCGCCGCGCGTGGGCAGGGCGTTGGCGCGCGGAGCCCGTGCGCACGCGGGGGATGCATCGTGGCCGTCCGGCGTCCCCTCGCATGGCCCCAACCCGTCGCTCTTCGTCGGACTTGCGGGGATCGGCCATCAGCTACTGCGCTGGGCCGCGGGCGCGTCCGTGCGCCCGGTGCTCCTGCCGACGGCGAGCATCGGAAGCCGCTAGCGACGCCTGACCTCAAGCGAACATCCCAACGCCACGGACCGCTCCCGCGCCGCCTCTGCCGTCACGCTCCGCGGCTTGGCATCACCCCACAGCGCGAGCACCTGGGCGTAAGCGCGGCAGGCACCCTGCGCATCATTTGTCGCCTCGAGTGAGTCGCCGAGCATCAGGATCGCGCGCACGTGGGAGCGTGGGCCGTAGTAAATCGTGCACGCGGCGGCCGCGCGCTTGAGGTACGGAAGGGCGTCGTTCGGACGCTTTGCGAGCGCGAAGACCGTTCCGATTGCCGCGTCGCCCATGAGGCTTCCGATCGCGGGCATCTCCCGGTGCGCGAGATGCGAGAGCGACGCCAGCGCTTGCTCGGCGTCTCGGCGGTCCCGCGCTGGAATCGCGTAGTCATCGAGCCAGACGCGAATCCGCAGGTCGGTCTTCTTCGCGAGTCGCGCTTGTGAAGCCTCAGCGCGCCTCTGGGAAAACGCCGCGACTTGTTCCGGATCGTCCCCGGCAGCGAGCCGCTCCAACCAAACGAGCCGCTCGGCGCCGGGAACGCTTTCCGCGCCGCCCGCGAGCCACGCAGGTGCGCGCGCGACAAAGGAGCGGGCGAGCCGGCGGGCCTCCGCCTCGTCGCCGCTCTCGAGAGCGGCCTCGATGAGCTGCTCGGTCGGGTAGTAGTGAAAACTGAAGCCAGCTGCGACGCTCGGGCTCGCGGAAACGAGGCCGAGCCGCTCGCTCGCCAGTTTTCGCGCGCCATCGAAGTCACCACGCACCAACGCGACTTGCGCCAGCTCTCGCAGCTCGTTGAGCCTTCGGGCGGGTGGGTCCAAGGCAGTGAACTGCTGTGAGATCGCCTCCTGAATCATCTCTGCGTCGCGCCCGACTGCGACTGCTGCTGCAACCGCTTCCTCGCCCGGTTCCTGGGTCCGGACCGCAGCCAACCGCGTGCGCGCTTCGAAACTGGAGCATTGCCCTTCCGCCGCGTCGATCGCCGCAAGGCCCTCGAGCCCATCCGCCGAGCTCGCCGACGTTGCCGCGGAGCGCTCCAGGGCCCGTCGCGCATCTTCCGTCCGTCCCAGACTACGCAGCGCGAGGCCGCGGGTCGCCATCGCGCGGGCATCCTGGGCATCGAGCGCGAGCGCCCGATCTGCCGTCGCGAGCTGGAGGTCCGGGTCCCCCGCGTTGAGCAGGGCGAGCCAGTCAAGAATCTCGACGTCCGTAGGCCTTGCCTCCGCCAGACCGGTCAGCCTCCGCACGCACTCGCCGCGGTCCGGGCGGTTCAACAGAAGGATCGGCGCGAAGGCGTCAGCAATGGCCTGGTCGCGCTCCGTTAGCTGGCCTCGCAGGCCAAGCGCGCGCACGAAGACGTGACTCGGCGGCGCTTCATCTCCCGCAGCGGTCAACATCGACATGCGAAGCAGCGCTGCCGCCATCGTCGGATCAAGATCGGCCGCGCGCTTGAAGTGCCAGAAGGAGCGCGCCGTCGAACCGTCCCTAAACGCCTGCAACCCGGCCTGGTACTCCGCCGCCGCCTCCGGGCTCTTCGTCGCCGGCACCGGCAAGTCCGTCACGACGATCGCCTTCGGCCGCCCCCTCGGCGCGCCGCTCGCCACCAGCGCCGCCGTCAGCTCCCCCCCCTTCCGCGGCGTCAAAAGCACCGCCGTCCCCACCCCCGCGGCCGCCGCGGCCGCGAGGAACGCGGCGCTCTTCAGCCACGTCATCCACCCGCCCGCGCGCGGCACGATCGCCGTCGGCCCTGGCGGCGCCGTCTTCCTCGCGCCCGGCGCGGTCACGCGCAGGGGCGCGTCGCCCTCGGCCGGCGTCGGCGCGTCTCCGTCGATGGCGCCGCCGGCGGCGTGGCGCAGCACGACCGCGCGCGTCGGCTTCCACGCGGCGACCTCCGCCACCGCGTCCTCCACCGCCCGCACGAGCGCCGCGCCGTCCGCGATGCGCGCCTCCGGCTCCGCCATCAGACAGCGCTCGATGAGCGACTCCACAGACGCCGGCAGCTCCGGCCGCGGCGCGCTCCGGTCGAAGGCGCTCCCTCGCGTGAGCTCCGCCGCGCCGCGGCCCGGCGTCGGGCTGAACGGCCGCCCGCCCGTCACCATCTCGTGCAGCGTGACGCCGAACGCGAACACGTCGGTCGCCGCCGTCACCTCCTCGCCGCGCGCTTGCTCCGGCGACATGTACGCGGGCGTCCCGAGGACGGCGAGGTCGTGCGTGATCGTGTCGCTCGGGCCGAGGTCGCCGGTGCCCATCGCGTCGACGAGCACGAGCTTCGCGAGACCGAAGTCCAGGATCTTCGCGCGGCCGTCGTCCGACAGCATGATGTTGTCGGGCTTCAAATCCCGATGAATGATGCCTGCCTTGTGCGCGCTGGCGAGCGCCTGCGCCACCTGGAGCGCGATGGCGAGCGTGTCCTTCAGCGGCAGCTTCCAGTCGTTCAGGCGTGTCCGCACGGACTGGCCCTCGACGAGCTCCATCGCGATGTAGACGCGCCCCTCGGCCTCGCCGACCTCGTACACCGTCGCGATGTTCGGGTGCGTTACCGCCGCGGCCGCGCGCGCTTCCCGCATCAGGCGACGGCGGCGGGCCTCGTCGTCCTCGAGCGCGGGCGGCAGGACCTTCAGCGCGACGAGGCGGCCGAGCGTCTCGTCGACGGCGCGGTACACGATGCCCATTCCGCCGCGACCGAGCCGGCGTTGCACGCGAAAGTGCGCGAAGCGCGGCGGCACGCTGCGCGGCGGCTCGACGTCCGGCGCGTGCGCGACCGCGCGGAGCAGGTCGTCGGAGGACGTGCCCGAATCGCTCGAATCCGGCACCTGGCTCGTCACCGTCGAATCGTCGCCGATTTACTGGCGCGGCGCACGTGGCGCCGCATTTTTTTGTCCGACACTCGGAGAACGTTGCGACCGCGTGTGCGTGTGGCCTCCGATGCAGTCTGGGACGCGCCGGGAAGCACGCTCTACGCGTCGAGTCCCGTGAGGCGCGCGCTCTCGGTCCAGAGCCGGTCGCCGAGCCCGTCGTCGAGCGCCAGCTTGGCCGGCGCGCGCTCGATGTTCTTGTCGTAGTAGCCGCCGCTCTTGCCTTCGACCGCCGGGCTCGTCGCCAGGTAGACGACGCGCGCGCCGCCCTCCTCGGGCGTGATCATGAAGAGGCTCTTGGCGACGTTCAGGATCGGCTGCGACCAGGCGGGCGCGCCGGACCAGATGTTCGTCGCGACGCCGCCGGGATGGAGCGACGTGACCGTCACCCCTTTGCCCTCGAGGCGCTTGGCGAGCGTGCGCGAGAAGATCACGTTGGCGAGCTTGCTCCGCCGGTACGCGCGCATGATCGAGTAGCCGCCCTTCTCGTAGCCCATGTCGTCGAAGTCGAGATCGCCGCCGTAGTGGCCGGTGCTCGCGACGTTCACGATGCGCGCGGGCGCGCTCTTCTGGACGAGATCGAGCAGGAGGTTCGTGAGGAGGAAATAGCCGAGGTGGTTCACCGCGAACGTCTGCTCGATGCCGTCCACCGTCACCTTGCGCGCATTGTTCACGGCGCCGGCGTTGTTCACGAGGATGTCGAGGCGCGCGTGCGCGGCGCGGTAGTCCGCCGCGAGCTTGCGGACGCTCGCTTGCGACGCGAAGTCGCACGCGAGGAGCGACACCTTCTCGCTCGCGCCCCGCGCCTTCACGTCGGCCAGCGCCGCCGCCCCTCGCGCCGCGTCGCGCGCGACGAGGACGACCTCCGCCCCGAGCGCGGCGATCTGGACCGCCGCCTCGAGGCCGATGCCCGAGGTCGATCCGGTGATGAGGACGGTCTTGCCGTCCAGGCTCTTCGCTCCCCCGCCCTTCGTCATGGCCTCTCCGATGCCGGCTCTCTGCCGGACGTTCCCTTCTACATCCGGTCCGTCGGGGGCGTCGTCTTCTTCGGATCGGCCTTCGGCGCGGCTTTCTCGTCGTCCAGGTGGAGCGGCGGGGCGGCGCCTTTGGGGCGGGGCGGGACGACCTCGTGGCCGCCGTCCTCGAGGTAGACCTCGCCGCCCTTCATCACGAAGCGCACGCGCTCGGTGACGCTCACGTCGGCGAGCGGGTCGCCGTCGACGGCGATGATGTCGGCCCACTTGCCAGGCTCGATCGCGCCGACTTTGTCGGACCAGCCGAGCACCTCTGCGGCGCTCGTCGTCGCCGCTTGGAGAGCCTGGAGCGGCGTCATCCCCATCTTGACGAGCGCGGCGAACTCCATCGCGTTCTCGCCGTGCGGGAAGACGCCCGCGTCGGTGCCGAACGCGAAGCGCACCCCGGCCTTGAACGCCTTGGTGCGCGCGACGAAGCCCTGCGCGTCGACGTCCTTGGCCTTGGCGATGACCTCGGCCGACATGTGCCGCCGCTCCGCGTTCTCGTTGAAGCCGTGGAGGACGGCCAGCGTCGGGATGAGCCACGTGCCGCGCGCCTTCATCGCGGCGATCGCCGCGTCGTCGACGTACGTGCCGTGCTCGATGGTGTCGACGCCCGCCTCGACGGCGAAGCGGATGCCCTCGCCGCCATGCGCGTGCGCGGCGACGCGTCGACCGAGGCGGTGCGCGTCTGTGATCGCGGCGCGCAGCTCTTCGGGCGAATACTGCGACGTCCTCGGGTCGTCGCCCGCCGACAGGACGCCGCCGGTCGCGCAGATCTTGATGACGTCCGCGCCGCGC
Source organism: Myxococcales bacterium (assembly GCA_043785185.1). GTDB lineage: Bacteria > Myxococcota_A > Polyangia > Polyangiales > Polyangiaceae > JANYHK01. The sequence continues at coordinate 5,738 of JAYVXL010000214.1, read as the reverse complement.
TTGATGAGCTCGCGGACGGCTTTTTGGACTTCGACGGTGCCGTCGGCGACGCCGCTCGGCGACGACGACCTCCAGTCGTAGGCGGGGAGGTTCTCGTCGCAGTGCCCGCCGGTGATGCTGAGCGGCATGCCGGAGGCGACGATGCGCGGGCCTTCGACCTCCCCCGCGTTGACGCCGTCGCGCACCGCGATGTCCGCGTACGCGTTGCTCCCGACGTTGCGCACGGTGGTGAAGCCGGCCAGGAGCGTCGCGCGCGCGTTCTTCACGCCGGTGACGGCGGAGCGGGCGGCCGACTTGCCGATGCCGGGCCACCCGTGGTCCTCCGGGTCCATCGCCAGGTGCACGTGGAGATCGATGAAGCCGGGGAGGACGGTGCCGCTCCTCACGTCGACGACCTCGGTGCCCGGACCCGGGGCGATCTGGGCAGAGGGAGCCACCTTGACGATGACGCCGTCGAGGATCGCGATCGAATGATCGGTGAGCACGCGACCCGTCCTCACGTCGAGCATTCGCGCGGCGCGGACGACGACCTTGCGGCCGATCGTGAGCGGGTGGTCGCGGATCGGCGTCGGCAGCGACGCGCCGGTGGGCGGCGCCACGTCACGCGGCGGCGCCGTGAGCTGCAGCATCGGCCGCGCCTCGGGGGACCGGGCCGGGGCGCAGGCAGAGGCGAGGAGCCCGAGGAGGCCGAGGGCGAGTGCGGACGAACGCGTGGGGAGCTTCACGGGCGGCAGTATCACCCATGCGACCGGCCGTCGCCATGGCCGCGAGGCGGTCAAAACACGCGCGTGCAGACGAGCGCGTTGCTCGTGAAGCGTTGGCAGACGAGGGACGTCGCGGTCGACGTCGGGTTCTCGTAGACGGTGACGTGCGCGACGCTCCCCTCCGAGCAAAGGTTCGCCGTGAGCGTGTCGCCGACGGTCGTCGAGTAGCGGAACGTCTGGGCGGCGCCTGACGCGCTCGGCGCGCAGGCGGTCGCCCCGAGGATGCCGTAGTCGTTGAAGCCGCTGACCGTCGTTCGGAGCTGAAGGACGCCGGGGCCCGTCGCTTCCAGCACGAACGACGCGCCGGTGTAGAGCCTCTGCGGGCTCGCGCCGAAGACGCCGACCACCGTGGGGTACGACGAGCCCTGCGGGCCGGTCGCGCCGGTCGCGCCGGTCGCGCCGACCGGACCTGGCGGTCCGAGGTTGCCTTGCGGGCCCGTCGGTCCCGCGGGGCCTTGCGGCCCTTGCGGGCCCATCGGCCCTGCCGGTCCCGCGGCGCCCTGCGGCCCCGGCGCGCCGGTGGCTCCGGACACGCCGGTCGCGCCGGTCGCGCCTTGCGGTCCAGCGTTGCCCGGCGCGCCCGCCGGCCCTGGCGGCCCCGCGAGCCCGGCCCGCGACCCGACCCACTTTCCCGCGGCGTCGATCACCGTCGCGCCGCCGACGCTCACCGTCCGCGGCGTGAGGTCGCCGGTGGCGTTGTCCGCGACGAGCGCGTACGGCACGCTCACGATCGCCTGCCGCGGCGTCATCTCCGCGTCGCCGTTCACCGCCACGCCGAGGTAGCGCTTGGTGCCGTCGAATGCGCCCGCGGGCAGCGGCGTCACCTCGCCGAGACGCGCGGAGAAGTATCCCCCGTCCATCGTCACGGCCTGCGTCTCGGTCCAGAGCGGCGCGCCGCCCGTCGCCGCGTCGTAGAGCGTGAAGACGAAGATCGCTTGGCCCACGACCGGGCTGCCCGCGGCGTCGAAGAGGCGCCCCTGCTCGTCGAGCGCCATCGGCACCGCCGCGGCGGGCGAGGAGGCGCCGAGCCCGACGAGGAGGACGGCGCCGGCCGCGTGGAGGGTCTTGAACGTTCGCTTCATCGAGGAGGCTCCTGCATCGTCACGCTCACGGTCCCTGCGTCGCGCCGACGACGCCGCCGCGGAGTCGGTACTTGGGCGACGCGCTCGCCCCCAGGCCGCCCGGCCCCTGGCCGAGCGACACGATCATCCGGTACTTCGGGCTCGCGCACGCCGTCCCGCCGCCCACGAGCCCCACGCCTGGTCGACCGAGGTCGACGGCGCCCGCGTCGCCCGCGTCGGCGGCGACGTCGCCCGCAGCATCGCCGCTGCCATCCCCGCGCGCCGCGTCGACCGCGTCCCCGCCCTCGCCGGCGTCCGCGCCACGCGCGTCCGGCAGGCGCGCGTCCCCGGCGTCCGGCGACGCCGAGCCGCAGAGCACGCACGTGTCGTCGCCGCCGCAACCGATCGCCGCGAGGGGCGCAAGCGCGACAAGCGCGACAAGCGCGACGAACGCGCCGAGACGGCGAGGCCACATGTCCCCTACATCGTCCGTGTCCTGCGGGTGCGCGGCCAAATTTCCGCGGACGATCCCGTCCGCGCGGGGCAAGCGGCCCGAGGACTGCGACCCCAAGGGCGACCCCGACTGCATCGTCGCGCGGCGCCGCCTGCGCTACGTGCCGCACGCGCGCCTGCCGCTCCCGATCGCTCTCCGCGCCGCGTGCCTGGGCGTGCCCTGCGACGAGAAGACGACCTGCGTCCTCGGCGCGTGCGTATCGGCGGAGTTCGACGACCCGGCCCGCGCCGGGGACCTCGACGCCGCGAGCACCTACGACGGCACCGTCCCGCCCCCGCGCGACGCCGACGCCGGCGCCGACGCCGACGCAACGGGCGGCCGCCCCGACGGCGCCGCGCTCGACGCCGCGCTGGACGCAGGCGCGCCCCCGTGCCCGAACAAGTTCATCGAATTGGACGTGGTCAGCGCCGACCGGACCCAGCTGGCCGCGACGCCGGGCCACGTCTTCTGGCTCTCGAGCGACGCGATCTACGACTACGATGTCGCGGCCGCGAGCACGATCAGGTTCCCCTTGTCGCAACGGGTCGCGCGCATCGCGGCGGCCGACTCGACCGTGTTCTTCAGCTACATCGGCAGCCCCACCAACCTGTGGGCGATTGACGTGAGCAAGAGCCTCTCACCCAGCACGGTCGCGACTGCGTTTACGCGTGGCATTCCTCCCCCGGCGCCGGCACCAACCCCGCGATCCGCGCCTACGCGCGCTGAGCCACAAAGCGCAAAGGCCCGCGCGAAGAATCGCGCAGGCCTTCGAGCCTCGAACCGAGCGGCTTACTTCGCCGGCGGCGGAGCGGCCGAGCCGCCCTTGGCGACTTTGGCTTTCTTGTCGCCCGAGTGGCCGTGGAACGTGCGCGTCGGCGCGAACTCGCCGAGCTTGTGCCCGACCATGTTCTCCGTGACGAACACCGGGACGAACTTCCGCCCGTTGTGAACGGCGAACGTGAGGCCGACGGCGTCCGGGGTGATCGTGCTGCGGCGCGACCAGGTCTTGATGACCTTTTTGCTCTGGGTCGCGCCAGCGGCGGCGATCTTCTCGGCCAAGTGGCCGTCGACGAATGCACCCTTCTTAATTGAACGCGGCATGGTGACTCTCCGTTAACCCTTCTGTCCGCGACGCTTGATGATCATGCCGTCCGTCCGCTTGTTGTTGCGCGTCTTGAGGCCCTTCGAGAGCTGGCCCCACGGCGAGCACGGGTGACGACCGCCGCTCGAGCGACCCTCGCCGCCGCCCATCGGGTGGTCGACCGGGTTCATCGTGACGCCGCGGTTGTGCGGGCGCCGACCGAGCCAGCGCGAACGCCCGGCCTTGCCGATCGTGATGTTCGCGTGGTCGGGGTTCGACACCTGCCCGACGGTGGCGTGGCAGAGGTGGTGGATTTGGCGAACCTCGCCGCTCGGGAGGCGCACCTGCGCGTAGTCCCCGTCCTTCGCCATGAGCACGCCGCCGGCGCCGGCGGAGCGAACGAGCTGCCCGCCCTTGCCGCGCTTCATCTCGATGTTGTGGATCGTGGTGCCGAGCGGGATGTACTGCAGCTCGAGCGAGTTGCCGGGCTTGATGTCGGCGTGGCGGCTCGAGACGATCTTGTCGCCGACCTTGAGGCCGTCGGGACAGAGGATGTAGCGCTTCTCGCCGTCCACGTAGTTGAGGAGGGCGATGCGCGCCGTGCGGTTCGGATCGTACTCGACGCTCGAGACGACCGCGGGGATGCCGATCTTGTCGCGGCGCCAATCGAGGATGCGGTAGCGCTGCTTGTGACCACCGCCGCGGAAGCGGCTGGTGATGCGGCCGTTGTTGTTGCGGCCGCCGGTGGACGTCTGGTGCTCGGTCAGCTGCTTGAGCGCCTTGACGCCCTTGCTGATCTCCTTGAAGTCCGAGCTCGAGTAGTAACGGCGCGCGGGCGACGTCGGCCTATAAGTCTTGATGCCCATGGTCAGCTCCCCGCCGCTTCGTTGGCGTCGGCGAAGAAGTCGATCGCGTCACCGTCCTTGAGGGTGACCATCGCCTTCTTCCAATTCTGCATCTTGGCGTACCCGCGGCCCATGCGGCGGTCTTTGCCGCGCATGACGAGGGTGTTCACGTTGGTGACCGTCACCTTGAACATCTTCTGGACGGCGTCCTTGATCTGGATCTTGTTCGCGTCCCGGAGGACCTCGAAGACCACGATGTTCTTCTCGCGGAGACGGTTCGCCTTCTCGGTCAGCGCGATCGGGCGGCGGATGATGCTCTCGGTGTTCACTTGTCGCCTCCGCTGCTGCTGCTGCTGCTGGTGCTTGCGCTTGCGCCCGCGTGCGCCTGCTTGAGGCAGCGCTGCTCGAGGGCCTTCGCCGCGTCCTGCGAGAGGACGAGCGTGTCGTGACGCAAGAGGTCGTACACGTTCAGCCCCTCGGGCGGGAGGAACGCGTGATCCTTGCTGTTGCGAATCGAGAGCTTCAGCTTCTCGTTGGTGCCCGCGTCGACGACGAGGGCCTTCTTCTTCGCCTGGAGTGTCGACAGGGCGCCGAGGAGCGCCTTGGTCTTGATCTCGGCGAGGTCGAAGCGGTCGACGACGACCATGCGGCCCTCCTTGACGAACTTCGAGAGGGCGCTGCGGAGCGCGCCGACGCGCACTTCGCGCGGGGGGCGGTAGCTCCAGTCGCGCGGGCGCGGCGGGTGCGCGCGGCCGCCGCCGACATACAGCGGGGCCCGCTTGCTGCCGTGGCGCGCGCCGCCGGTGCCCTTCTGCTTGTAGACCTTCTTGGTGCTGCCGGAGACCGCCGAGCGGTTCTTGGCGCACTGCGTTCCCTGACGGCGCGAGGCGAGCTGCGCCTTCACGACCTCGTAAAAGAGATGCTCTTTTACTTCGACCGCGAAGACTGCGTCGGAGAGCTCGACTGAGCCCACCTTCTCGCGCTTCATGTTGAAGACGTCGATCTTTGCCATGACGGTTCCTTACTTCAGCTCTTGATCTCGACGTCTACGCCCGCCGAAAGGTCCAACTTCATGAGCGCGTCCAGCGTCTGCTGGGTCGGCTCGAGAATGTCGAGGAGGCGCTTGTGCGTCCGAATCTCGAACTGCTCGCGCGACTTCTTGTCGACGTGCGGTCCGCGGAGGACGGTGTAGCGCGAGATGTGCGTCGGGAGGGGGATCGGCCCCGCCACGCGCGCGCCCGTGCGTTTTGCGGTCTCGACGATGTCCGTGGCGGACTTGTCGAGCAGCGTGTGATCGAACGCCTTCAGGCGAATGCGAATTTTCGTGGCGGCAGCCATATGTAGAAACTCCTGGTGTAGACCACGCTTCGGAAGACCGAAGACGTGACGTCTTACTCGATGACCTTGGTGACGATTCCAGCGCCGACGGTGCGGCCGCCTTCGCGGATCGCGAAGCGCATCTGCTCTTCGAGACCGACCGGCGTGATGAGCTCG
>JAYVXL010000213.1:0-2224 GCA_043785185.1 Myxococcales bacterium | reverse complement strand
TCGCCGTCAGCGCGGCAGCCTGCCCGGAACGGGACGGGCGCCGCATCCCGTCGACCGCGCCGGCGTCGATCGCGGCGACATCGATCGCGGCGAGCGCGTGGGCGAGCGCGCCGCCGTCCACCGGGCGCGCGGCCGGGTCCTTTGCGAGCATGCGCGCGACGAGGTCGTCGAGCGCGGGAGAGACGTCCTCGCGCAGATCCGAAACGCGCGGCGCCTCCTCGAGGAGGATCTTCGCGAGCACCGTCATCGCGTGCTCGCCGACGAACGCCGCGCGTCCGGTGAGGCACTCGAAGAGCACGCACCCGAGGGCGAAGACGTCCGTACGCGCGTCGATTCCGCGATCGCCCCGCGCCTGCTCGGGGGCCATGTAGCCCGGCGTGCCGACCTGCATTCCCGTGCGCGTGATCACCGTCGCCTGGCGACTCGACCGCGCGAGGCCGAAGTCGAGCAGCTTCACCTTCGAGAGGTCGCCGTTCGGCAGGAAGAGGTTGCGCGGCTTGATGTCGCGGTGGACGAGGCCGCGCTCGTGCGCCGGCGCCATCGCCTCGGCGACGCGCGACACGAGGGCAACCGACTCGGTCACGTCGATCCCGGCGCGCGAGAGGCGCACCGCGAGATCCTCCCCTTCGAGCCACTCCATCGCGAGGTACGCCTCGCCGGCGAGCGTCGCGCCGTGGGCGATGTACTTCACGATGCGCGGATGGTTCAAGTCCGCGAGGATCTTCGCCTCGCGGAGGAACCGCTCGTCGCGCTCCGCGTCGCGGAGGACCTTGATCGCGACCGCGCCGCCGCTGATGCGATCGAGCGCCCGGTAGACGATGCCCATGCCGCCCGAGCCCGCCACGCGCTCAATCTCGAAGCGATCGGCGACGACGTCTCCAGGGCCCATTCCGCCCCATTCATTACCACGCGACGGCGTCCGGGCGCGAGACGCGCCGGCCTGCTCGCTTCGCGCCCGCGATCGTCAGTCCGCGCACCAGCCGCGCGCGCGGTGCCAGCTCTCGACGCTCACGCCCGGCGAGCTGTCGCTCGAGGAGCTTGACCAGTCGTGGCCGGTGTCGCCGTCGTCCTCCCACTCGATTTCGAGGTCGATGCTCTGTCGCGCGGCCTGGCGGACCGGCGCGGCATACTCGAGGGCGGAGGTGGCGCGGAGCTCGAACAGATCAACAAGGGTCTCACGCATGGTGATCTTCCCTTCAGCAAGCGCCGGGCCATCGGTCTCTCGGCCGTCTCCTCCCGAATTACGACGTAATTCCAAGATGTAGGACAGGCGGCCCCTTGCGTTCGGGTGGTTCGCGCGCGATCCCCGGCGATCCGACGAGCCCCAGTGGGATAACGTCGGGAGGTCGCGTCGTTTTCGCGCGGGCTGCACGATCACCGCCGTACTGCACGTCGCCTCCCCTCATGGCCAAGCGCAATCCCTACAAGGGCCCGGACGCCAACACCCTGCGCGCCAAGCGTGACGGCTACCCTGCGCGCAGCGTCTACAAGCTCGAGGAGATCGATCGCCGCGTCCGCCTCTTACGACCGGGGATGCACGTCCTCGATCTCGGCGCGTCGCCAGGGAGTTGGAGCCTCTACGCGCTCGAGAAAATCGGCAAATCCGGCAAGCTCCTGGCCGTCGACCTGAAGCCGCTCGACACAGTGCTCCCGCCCAACGGCACGTTCATCCTCGGCGACGCGCGCGAGACGGCGACGCTCGGGGCTCACGCGCCTTACGATGTCATCCTCAGCGACATGGCGCCCAATACGTCCGGCAACAAGATGGCCGATCAGGCGCGGAGCTTCGAGCTCTTCATGTTCGCGCTCGGGATCGCGTCCAAGACCGCGAAAGAGGGCGGCAGCTTCGTCGGCAAGATCTTCATGGGCGAGGACTTCACCGCCGCGCGCGCCGAGCTGAAGAAGCATTTTGCGACCGAGAAGATCATCCGGCCGGAGGGGACGCGCAGCGTCAGCTACGAGATCTTCGTGATCGGTCAGGATCGCAGAAAGGTCGCCGCGGCCGGAGGCGGGGCGACATGACCGCGTTCGCCGAGCACGTGGTCCTGGGCGGGCGCTTCGTCGTGGAGCGCGAGGTCGGCCGCGGCGGCGTCGGCATCGTGTACCGCGCGCTCGACAAGATGACCGGGCAGCCGGTGGCGCTCAAGGTCATCGCGATCGCGGGCGTCGACGCCAACGAGGAGACGCGCTTCAACCGCGAAGGGCGCGTGCTCGCCGGGCTCGC
>JAYVXL010000212.1:0-7456 GCA_043785185.1 Myxococcales bacterium | reverse complement strand
CGGCGGTGTCGACGAACTGCCGGCCGGCGTCGCCGCCGTACAGCGCGTTCGCGCGCATGCGCGCGGCCGGCGAGGTGACGAGATTGAGCTCCCAGACCGTGAGGAAGCCCATGAGCACCTCGTCCTGGAGAAAGGCGCGGATGATCTTCCCCTTGCGGCCGACGAGCCAGTAGACGAGCACGGCGAAGCCGACGACGACGAGGAACCAGAGGGGGAGCATGACGAGGACGAGCACGCCCGAGACGGTGGCCGCGGTGTTCCACGCCGAGTGCATCGCGACGGCGAGCGCGTAGCCGGCGAGCGGCGCGAGCCAGCGCACGGCGGGTTTGTCCGTCTCGCGCGCCATGCCGAGCCCGATGCCGGTCATCGACGTGTAGAGCGGGTGCCCCCACGGCGAGAGGATGCCGCGAATGAAGAACGTGGCGCCGAGGGCGCCGGTGCCGCCGCCCAAGTCGGCGCCGGCCGCGCGGCCGTAGTAGATGATGTCTTCGATCGCCGCGAAGCCGAGCGCGGTGAAGACGGCGTACATGACCCCGTCGACGACGCCGTCGAACTCGCGCCGCATGAAGAGGTACACGCCGAGGACGCCGAGGCCCTTGAAACCCTCCTCGAAGATCGGCGCGCTCACGCACGCGGCGACGACTTGTCCGGAGCCGGGCCCGAGGACGGCCTCGGCCGCCTCGCCGATCGCGGTGTTGATCACCGCGGCGAAGCCGCACGCCGCGATGCCGCCCCACGCGAGGCACCCGATGAGCAGCCACCACGGCTCCGGGTCGTACCGGTCGACGAAGCGGGGGATCCAGATGTACGCGAGCAGCGCGGGCATCGCGAGGAGCGCGCCCATCCCCATTCCGATGAACTCGGCGCTGGGATCCTGACTGAACAGCGGCATCACCACGAAGAGCCCGATCAGGAGCGCGCCGCCTCCGAGCATGCCGAGGGCGTAGAGGATCGCGCCGACGGTCTTTCGCGTGCGATCGGGATCGCGCGTCGGCGGCGCGGGCGGGGCGTGAGGAGCGGGGTAGGCAGGCTGCACGCCGCGAGACTACCGCGTTTTTCGGGCGCGGCCGCGACGAGAGCGCCGCGCGCGCGCGTCCTGCGCCGGGCGCGTACAATCGGCACATGGATCCCCACGGCAAGACCGAGCTCGACCCCGCGTCGCAAGTGACCGCCATCGCCCGCGGCCCGGGCTACGCGTCCACCGTGGTGGAGACGAGCGAGCCGCCCGTCGCGGGCACGGACGCCGATCTCGTCGCAGACGACGGCTTCGCGGCGCGCTATGAGCTCCGGGCGTCGCTCGGCGAAGGCGGTATGGGCGAGGTGCGCCTCTGCAAAGACCGGCGCATCGGGCGCGAGGTCGCGCTGAAGGTGATCCGCAAGGGCGTGGGCTCGCGCAGCGACATCCACAAGCGCTTCCTCCGCGAGGCGCGCGTGCAAGGGCAGCTGGAGCACCCGGCGATCGTGCCGGTGTACGACCTCGGGCGCGATCCCACGGGCACGTCGTTCTTCACGATGAAGCGCGTGCGCGGGCAGACGCTCGAGTCGGTGCTCGAGCGGGTCCGCGGCGGCGACGCGGAGGCTGCTCGCGAGTTCACGCCGCGCAAGCTCCTGACGGCGTTCGTCAGCGTGTGCCAGGCGGTGCACTTCGCGCACACGCGCGGCGTGCTCCACCGCGACCTCAAGCCGGCGAACATCATGCTCGGCGACTTCGGCGAGGTGTACGTCCTCGACTGGGGGCTCGCGCGCCTCTACGCGACGCCCGACGAGCCGACCGCGCCGCACGTGGAGCTGCAGGCGGAGGTGAACGGCAAGACGGCGCACGGGTCGATCATGGGGACCGCGGGCTACATGTCGCCCGAGCAGATTCGCGGCGCGATCGACGAGCTCGACGAGCGCAGCGACGTGTACGCGCTGGGGACGGTCCTCTTCGAGATCCTCACGCGTGAGGCGCTGCACCGCGGGGAGACGGCGGAGCGCATCCTCGTCGAGACGCTGAGAGGCGTCGACGCTCGGCCGAGCCTTCGCACGCCGGAGCTCGATGTCGCGCCCGAGCTCGAAGCGATCTGCGTGCGCGCGACGGCGCTCGAGAAAGAGGCGCGGTTCGCGACGGCCCGGGCGATGTCGCAGGCCGTGGAGGGGTACCTGGACGGCGACCGCGACGTCGCGCGCCGCCGTGAGCTCGCCGCCGCGCACGCGTCGACGGGGGCCGAGGTGGCCGAGCAGGCGCTCGCGTCGGGCGACGCGGCGGCGCGCGCCCGCGCGCTCAGCGAGGTGGGTCGCGCCATCGCGCTCGACCCGAGCAACGAGGACGCCGGGCGGACGCTGCTGCGCCTGCTCACCGAGCCGCCGCGCGAGCTGCCCGCCGAGGCGCGCGCCGAGGTCGAGGCGTCCGAGGCGAGGGTCACGCGAGGCGCGCTGCGAACGGCGGGCTTCGCGTACGCGAGCTTCGTCCTCTATCTGCCGCTCGGTACGTGGATGGGCGCGCGCCCTGGCTCGGCCGGGATCTGGTCGGAGGGCATCTGGGCCGTCGTGTGCGCGTATTGCTTTTGGGCGTACCGGCAGAAGCGGTTCACCGACGCGATGATGCTCGCGTTCTACTCCCTCACCTGCGTCGGGGTCGGGACGTCCACGGTGCTCTTCGGCTCGCTGTTTTTCCTGCCGATGCTCGCCATCGCGAACACCCTCTCGACGGTGCTCGTGACCCCGCCGCGGCATCGGAACCTCATCGTCGGCGCGGGGGTCGCGTCGATCGTCCTTCCGTTCGCGTGCGAGCACTTGGGCCTCCTGCCGGCGCGCTACCAGTTCGGCGGCGACGCGCTCGCGATCCTCCCGCTGGCGGCGAACTTCCCCGCGTTGCCGACGACCGTGTTCCTCTTGTTCGCCAACGCCGCGATCCTCGTCGCGGCGAGCCTCTTCGTCGCGCACGTGCGCGACGCGCTGCACCGCGCCGAGGAGCGGGTCATTCTGCAATCGTGGCAGCTGCGGCAGCTCGTGCCGTCGAGCGCGCACGGCGCGGCGGCGTCTTTGCCGGTGCCGGCCGACCCGACCTGCCCGATCCGCCGGTGAAGCGCCTCGCATCGGCGCTCGAGGCCGCGCGACTCGCGCGGGGACGCATCGCCAAGGAGCAGGCGATCGGCGACGCGCTCGCGAGGGTCGCGCGCGAGGACCCCGACGAGCGCACGCTCGCCACGGCGGCGCGCATCGCGGCGGGGCGCGCGCTGCCGGCGTGGGGCGGCAAGAAGCTCGGCGTCGGGTGGCGGCTCGTCTACGACGTGGCGACCGAGCTCGTCGGCGACGCCGGGGGCGACGTCGGCGCGATGACGCAAGAGGCCGGCGATCTCGGCGAGGCGCTCGCTGCGCTCCTCGAGCGCAGCCCTGCCGCGGCCGCGCGGCCCGGCGTCACCCTGGCGCATGTCGGCCTCTCGTTCGAGCGGCTCGCCGACGCGGCATCGCGCGAGGACAAGCGCGCGCTCGTCGCCGAGCTCCTCTCGGCCGCGACGCCGCTCGAGGCGAAGTACCTCGCCAAGGCGCTGCTCGGCGAGCTGCGCATCGGCGCGCAGGAGGGCGTCATCCTCGGCGCGATCGCGCGCGGCTTCGGTCGCGCGCCGGCCGAGGTGCGCGCGGCGGCGGCGCTCGTGACCGATCCGGGCGAGCTCGCCGTCCTCGCGGCCAAGGGCTGGCTCTCGGACGCGCGCCTTCACATCGGACGACCCGTCGCGTTCATGCTGGCGACGCCGATCGAGACGCTCGCGTCCCCCATCGAATGGGCGGCGTTCGTCGTCGAGGACAAGATCGACGGCGTGCGCGCGCAGCTGCACAAGTCCGGCGCCGACGTGCGCGTCTTCGCGCGCGGCCTCGACGACGTGACCGCGGCGTTCCCGGAGATCGTGCGCGCGCTTTCGGGCGCGGCGGGCGACTTCGCGCTCGACGGCGAGCTCGTCGCGATCGGCGAAGGGGGCCGGCCGCGGCCGTTCCAGCAGCTGCAAAACCGGCTCGGTCGCAAGGCTCCGCCCGAGGAGCTCGTGCGCGCCACGCCGGTCGCGTTCGTCGCCTACGATCTGCTCGCCGACGGCGCGGGCGACGTCCTCGCGCGGCCGTGGGAGGAGCGCCGCGCGAGACTCGAGGCGCTGGCGTCGCGCGTCACGGGCCCTGCGTTCATGCTGAACCCGGCGTCGGCCGCGCCCGTGGACGGCGATCTCGACGCGCGCTTCCTCGCGGCGCGCGCGCGTGGGCATGAGGGGCTCGTCCTCAAGCGCCGCGACGCGCCGTACGAGCCGGGGCGCCGCGGCCAGGCGTGGCTGAAGGTGAAGCGCGCGTTCGCGACGCTCGACGTCGTGATCACCGCCGCCGAGCTCGGGCACGGCAAGCGCGCCGGCGTCCTCAGCGACTACACGTTCGCCGTGTGGCGCGGCGAAGGCGCGGACGCGTCGCTCGTCGACGTGGGCAAGGCGTACAGCGGGCTCACCGACGCGGAGATCGCGGAGATGACCGCGCGCCTCGAAGCCAGCACGCTCCGCACCCTCCGCCGAGGCGGGCTGCGCGTCGTGCGGCCCGAGATCGTGCTCGAGGTCGCGTTCGACGGCATCCAGCGGAGCAAGCGCCACCCGAGCGGCTTCGCGCTGCGCTTCCCGCGCATCGCGCGCATTCGCGATGACAAGCCCGCCGAGGCGGCCGATCGCCTCGAAGCCGTCGAGGCGCTCTTCGCCTCGCAGGTGGCGAGCGGGCACCGCGAGGAGGCGCCCGCGGCGGCCCCGCGCGTGAAGGCCGAGAGCCGGCAGCTGAGCCTCTTCGGCGATCCGCGCGCTCCGCCGCCGCGAACGAAGAGCTGACCCGCGCGGGGCGGGTCACCGTCAAGGGTGCATCTTCGTGCAGGGATCCTCGTCCGACGCGCGCGGCGTGTACCAGACGAAGTCGTAGGGCTCCGGCGCAGGCTCGTTCACGCCGTGCTCGACCTCGAGGAACGCGACGCTCACGACCTTGGCCCCGGGCGCGTGCGCGTAGAGGAACGCCGGCACGCCGCGGTCGGTGCGCGCGTGGCCGTTGCCGGCGATGAGCACCGCCATCCTGCCCGCGCCGGCCGCGAGCATGTGCCCGCCGAGCGCGCCGTCGCGCGCGCGCTGCGCCGTCGCCATCGGCACGAGGAGCTTCTCCGGGAGCTGCCCGCAGTGCGCCGTGCGCATCTCCTCCACGAGCTCCTTCTGCATCTCCTCCGGCAGCTCGGCGTCGAGCCCGAGCTCCTTTACGCGCGCCGGCGTCAACTGCGACAGGCCGCCGCGCACGATGCCGCGCATCTCTTTGATCGCGAGGTTCGCGGCGACGATCGGCAGGCGCGCGTCCATCGCCGCCTTCACGATCGGCGCGTACCAGCGGTACGGCTCCCAGCCGCGCTCGTTCCACGCGACGTGCGCGCCGAAGCCCTCCGCCGTTGCGCCCGGCGCCGCGAGGTACGCGTCGACGGCCGGCTGCTGGTCCTCGTCGAGCATCTCGAACGCGACGACGGGCGCGCGCTTCCGGAGGACGACCTCGCGGAGCGCGCGCGCCTGCAGCGCGTGGTGATCGGCGTTGTCGTGCTTCTCACCGAGGAGGACGAAGTCGGCGGCGGCGATCGCCGCGAACACGTCGTCGGGTCCCACGGTCTTGTGACGTCGCGCGTCCCATATCGTCCCGACGAGCGGGTGCAGGGCGTCCCGCCGCGTCGTCCACGCAGGCGCGGCGGCGCCGCCAGCGGGCGCGGGGGCGCGCGTCGTGGGAGCGTGGGCGGCCCCTCCGCACGCGGCCAGGGCGAGCGGCAGGCACAGCGCGGCGACGCGGGCAGTCGTGGTCAACGGGGTCGCACCTCTCGGAGGTTCCTTACCACGCGCGCGGCAGGTATCGTGAGGGCGCCATGGCCGTCGCAGATCCGTTCGGATTGATCGGGCAGATCATCGACGGACAAGTCCGGATCGACGAGGTCATCGGCGAGGGCGGGTTCAGCATCGTCTACAAAGGTGAGCACCTCGGCCTCGGTGAGCCGGTCGCGGTCAAGGTGCTGAAGCTCTCGCGCCGCCTCGACCCGAAGCTCGCCGACGCGTTCGGCAAGCGCTTCCGCGACGAGGGGCGCCTCCTCTATCGCCTCTCGCAAGGCAGCCTTCACATCTGCCGCAGCATCACGAGCGGCACGTGCATCGCGCCCGCGAGCGGGATGCTCTTGCCGTACATGGTCCTCGAGTGGCTACAGGGTCATTCGCTCGTCCAGGAGTTTCGCGAGCGTCGCGGTCGCGGGAAGATGCCGCTCAACCTCGAGGACGCCATCGCGCTCTTCGATCCGGCGGTGCAAGCGCTGGCGTACGCGCATTCGCAGGGCGTCGTTCACCGCGACGTCAAGCCCGGCAACCTCATTTACACGCAGACGCGCGAGGGCTGGAAGCTCAAGGTCCTCGATTTCGGCCTCGCGAAGATCTTCGACGACGAGGCGATCGGCATGCAGGCGAGCGTGCAGACCGGCGGCAACTTCTTCATGTGCTCGCCGTCCTACGGCGCGCCGGAGCAGTTCGACCCGCGCATCGGCAAGATCGGTCCGTGGACGGACGTGTACGCGATCGCGCTCGTCTTCACCGAGTCGCTCGCCGATCAGAAGGCGCGCCACGCCGACTCGATGGCCGAGGGCGCCATCCTCGCGCTCAGCCCGGGGACGAAGCCGACGCCGCGCTCGCTCGGCGTCGTGGTGCCCGACGACGTCGAGAACATCCTCGCGCGCGCCGTCGCGCTCAAGCCCGGCGATCGCCCGCAGACGTGCGGTGAGCTGTGGGGCGCGCTCAAGGAGGCGGTCCGCGGCGCGAAGGCGTCGGCGGCGCTGGGCGACACCATCATGGACGACCCGGCCGTCGTCGAAGCGCGCGCGCAGCTCGCCGACGCGATGGCGGCCGCGAAAGAGGGCGAACCGCCGCCGCACACCGTGAAGCTGCCGCGCGCCGCGCCGGGTGAGGCGCCCGTACCGCCCGTCACGCAGCGCATCTCGGTGCCCGTCGCGCACACGCTGCCGCTCGCGGCATCGCCCGCGTGGCAAGCGTCGCGCGAGCGCGCGCTGCAGCAAGTCGCCGCGGCGCAGACCGCAGCCGCGGCCGCGCAGGCGCCGCTCGGCCAGACCGCGCTGCTCCAGCCGTCGCCGAGCGTCGCGAGCCCAGACCCGCAGCTCGCGCGTTCGCCGTACGACGAACTGGCCGCGGGGGTGCCCCGCCGGTCCCGCGCGCCGGCCGTGATCCTCGCCGCGCTCGTCATCGTGGCGCTCATGGCCGCCGCCGCGTGGGGCGGGTACGTGCTCATGAGGCATCGCACGCCGCGGCCTCAACCGGTCGGCGCCCTCGGCCCGTTCCACGCCTTCCGCGCCCTCCGCGCCTTGCAGAGCAGCCAAGAGTCATGCCCGAACTCCCCGACGTGACGGTCTACGTCGAGCACATCGCCCGCCGCGTGGTGGGCA